>NYTP01000127.1 GCA_002683575.1 Bermanella sp. | reverse complement strand
GGATGGTGTAGTCTTGGTAGGAGATGCCGCTCATAGTATTCACCCATTGGCAGGGCAGGGGGGGAATCTTGGTTTTATGGATGCCTATGTGCTGGCGGATGAAATTAAACAGGGGTTGGCTCGTGGACTGAAAGCCAGTCATCCACATGTATTGGCTCGCTATGAGCGTCGTCGTATGCCGGAAAATTTATCAATGATGGCAACAATGGAAGGCTTTAAGCGGCTGTTTGCGGTGCGCTCTCCCGGTTTGCGCTGGTTGCGTAACTGGGGGATGAGTAATATGAACCGTTTAGGGTTTTTAAAAAATCATATTGTGCAAATGGCCATGGGCAGTCAGCGGGAAATCCGTTAGCTTAGCCCGTAATTGTTCGGGCTGATACCCAGCTCGGCAAAGGTTTCTTTGAAACTTTCAAGGTCATAGTCGTTAAACCCCAGGTATTCCAAAACCATCTGGCCGATATCTTGCCACTCAAAATCTTCATCTTGTCGACCCAGTACCTTGTAGGTGCCACAAATGTGCTCTGCCATCTTCAGAATACAAGTGAGTGTGGTTTGGTCATTTTCTATAGCTTGTTTGCTGAATAAGCGTTTACAGTTGTGATGATCGGCAATAATTTCGCACAGGACTTTTGGCAAATTCCAGGATTTGGCGGTGAAGTAGCCGATGACGGCGTGGTTGGTGTTTAGTTGTTGATTTTCAAAATCAATAATACGGTTGTAGCCGCCGCTATAGCTTTCTTCTAGCACTTCAAGGTAGTTGGGGTAACGGTTCATCAATAAAGGTACACCAACGTTATGGAAGAGCCCCAATGCGTAAGCGTTATCAGGGTAGCTATAACCCACTTGTTTGGCGATGGTGGCGCTGGTCATGGCCACATCCATGGCGCTGTCCCAAAAACGCGTCAGGCTTTTAATCGTATCATCGGTCATGGAACTTTTAATGCTGATGCCGTTGACGATATTCACCACGCTGTTCATACCAAGAAGGCCAACCGCCTGCTGGATGCTGGTGATTTCATTCGATAAACCATAAAACTGGCTATTGACCACTTTCAACACGGTACCCGCTAAGCCCACATCTTGTTTGATGAGCTCCGCTATGCGGTTGATATCTGGGTCGGGCATCACTTGTTCCATCTGTAAATCCACCATTATTTGAGGTTGGGGTGGAATACTGATGCCTTGGAGTATCTTGTTGATTTGCTCTTCACTAAGTTCAGACACGCTTCATGGCCTAATTATGTGTATCTCTCATTTAGTTTAGACAATATTTGACGTTTCCCAGTTATAATTAGGTAACTCTTTGTTCTCAAGTCTACTCCTAGGATCCCCATGACCTTACCCATTTTGCGCCTTCGAGCGAAAGAAGATAAACGCCTGCGACAAGGTCATGTTTGGATTTATAGCAATGAGGTGGATACCAAGGCGACACCACTCAAAGGTTTTACCGCTGGCGAACAGGTGATTGTACAAAGTTCACAAGGTAAGAATCTGGGCGTTGCTTATATCAACCCCAATAGTTTGATTTGCGCTCGTTTATTGTCACGTCGAGCCAAGTTATTTGGCCGCGGACAAATCATGCAAAAAATTGAAATGGCATTGGCCCTGCGTGAAGCGTGTTTTGAAGAACCTCATTACCGTCTGGTTTATGGTGAAAGTGATGGTCTGCCTGGCTTGGTCATTGATCGGTTTGGCGATTATTTTGTTGCACAAATCTCAACCGCTGGCATGGAAGCGATGAAGTCTCAAATTCAGGGTGCATTAACACGCATATTTGATATTAAAGGTTTGTTGTGGAAAAACGATGGCAAGATGCGTGTTCAAGAAGGTCTTGAAGAATACGTGGAGGTCGCTGTGGGCGAGGTGCCTAAGATGGTGCCCATGATTGAAAATAAAACCCAATTTGAAGTCCCTGTTTGGGATGGGCAAAAAACAGGTTGGTTTTATGATCACCGCCTCAACCGCGAGCGTATTAATCGTCACGTGAAAGGCAAGCGTGTTCTGGATATTTGTAGCTATGCTGGTGGCTGGGGTGTGCAAGCGGCGAATGCTGGAGCGCAGCAGGTGACGTGCGTAGATGTCTCTAAACAGGCGCTAAATTGGGTTGAAAATAATGCCCAGCTTAATGGTGTGGCCGATAATGTGACGTGCATTCAAGGAGATGCATTTACCGTTATGGAAAAATTGATTGAAGAAGGTCAGTTATTTGATGTGGTAATTTTGGACCCACCTGCGTTTATTCCAAAGCGTAAAGATATCCCAGCGGGTGAGCGTGCTTATCAAAAGCTAAATCAATTGGGTATGCGATTACTTGGCGCGGATGGCTTTTTACTCAGCGCCTCTTGCTCAATGCATTTAAGTGAAAGCAGTTTAGAGAATATGCTCATGCAAGCGGGTCGCCATCTTGATCGACACGTGCAAATAATTGAACGTGGTAGTCAAGGCCCGGACCACCCTGTGCATCCTGCTATTCATGAGACCCGTTACATAAAAAGTTTAATGTGCCGTGTGGCCTTTAATTTATAAATACAAAGTAAGCAAACATGAAAGCATTAATTCAACGTGTGAAACACGCTAAAGTAGAAGTGAAAAGCGAAATAACGGGCGCCATTGATCAAGGCCTTCTTGTGTTATTGGGTGTTGAAAAAAATGACACACAAGCTTTGGCTGATAAGCTACTAAAAAAATTGCTGGCGTATCGCATTTTTTCTGATGAAGCAGGCAAGATGAATCTTAATGTGCAGCAGGTGGCAGGCAGTGTATTAGTGGTCTCTCAGTTCACGCTGGTCGCAGATACCCAAAAAGGCACTCGGCCTGGGTTTTCAAAGGGTGCGTCTCCTGAGTTAGGAGAGCAGCTCTATGATTACTTTGTAGCACGAAGTGCTGAGCTCATTGAAACACAAACAGGCCGCTTTGGTGCGGATATGCAAGTGAGCTTGCAAAATGATGGGCCTGTGACTTTTATGTTGGAAGTGAATTAAGTCTACTAGCTAAGGTTGGTTTACATTTGATAATAAAAAAGGCGACCAATGGTCGCCTTTTTTATTTAGAACAGTTGCTCAGGTGTAAAGCTGCTGTCATCGTCTTCATCTTGTCCTTGCGATGAATATGGGTTGCCAATGGCTGGCGGTTGTTCCATTTGTTGTGGCACATTTTCTTCGCGGAAAGTTTCAAAAATCGCATTGGTTTGGCCGGGGTAGGCTCTGTTGCCTGTTTCTGGGTCAATACGAATGGAGACCAGTCCGTTGGGCTGTTTGATTGGAGACTCAGGCATGTCTTTCAGTGCGACCTTCATATAATTCACCCAAATCGGTAAAGCCGTATTGCTACCAAACGCCCAGCGACCAAGTGTACGAGGGCTATCAAAGCCTACCCACACATTGGCCACCAGTTTATTGTTGTAGCCAGAGAACCAAGCATCTTTTTGATCATTGGTGGTACCGGTTTTACCCGCTAGGTCATTCCTATTAAGTGCTAACGCGCGCTTACCTGTTCCCCGTTTAATCACATCTTTTAACATGGTGTACATGAGGTAATTGACCCGTTCATCCATCACTTGTTGTGCCAGTGGTGGGAATTGGGCGATGAAAGCTTCGAGCTCGACCTGTTTGTTCTCTTTCAGAATATCGGCAGTGGTTGTGTCATCTACGGCAATGCGTTCGAGTTCAGCTTGTTCTTGTTCATCTAATTTTTGTTTGAACTCTTCAATGCTTTTTAGACAGGCTTCGCACACAATTTTTGCCGCATGCTCAAATAGAACCTGACCGTCGTTGTCTTCAATTCTTTGAATAAAGTGTGGGTCAACTTTATACCCCCCATTGGCGAGAACGTTATAGCCACTTGCTAATTCAAACGGGGTTAGGCCGGAGCTACCCAGTGCTAAAGATAAGTCACGATTCAGTTTTGCTTTTGGTAAGCCAAAACGCGTCATGTAATTAATAGAGCGTCCAACTCCGGTACGGCTAAGTACCCGAATTGAAACCAGGTTACGAGATTTATACAGTGCTTGGCGCAGACGAGTGGGACCAAAAAATTTGCCGCTGTAGTTCTCTGGGCGCCAAATGGCTTCAAGACTGTCATCTTCAAATACAACAGGCGCATCATTAATGATTGATGCGGGTGTTAATCCGTATTCAAGTCCTGCGCTGTAAACGAAAGGCTTAAAACTTGACCCTGGCTGACGGTCGGCTTGTATTGAGCGGTTGTATTTGCTCAGATTAAAATCATAGCCGCCCACTAAGGCTTTAAGTGCGCCATTTTGCGGGTCAAATGAAACTAATGATGCCTGAGCTTCTGGTTCTTGGGCTAACCAGTAACCATCATTAATTTGCTGTACGAGAACTCGCTTACCCACTTCAAATAAATCACCGGCCTGAGTGATTTCAGGGCCAATGTTATTGACAGATTCATATTGTCGAGCCCATTGATAATGTTCAAAAGGCATGACGAACTCATGGTTTTTATTACTGGCCAATGTAATGGACTGGTCATCAGGGTTAATGCTAGTTACCACTGCCCATTCTAAATCGCCTGGGCTGTTAAGGTTTTTAAGTTGCTCTAACCAGTAGTGCGTATTTAAATCTTTTGGACTTGGCGGTAAGAAGATGGACTTATCCACACGAGGTGTTGGGTCGCCTAGCTGCCAAATCGTGGGAGCAAAGGTTACGCTCACCTCTTGCTGCTCGGGCAGGATATAAACCGGTAATACTTTTTGCTCTGCTCTTAATCCGTGCTTACGATCATAATCGTGCAGACCTTCTCGAATGACACGCTGAGCCGTGGTTTGCAGCTCACTATGAATGGTGGTGGTGACGCTGTATCCCTTGGTGTAAAGATCACGAGGGTAGCGTTGCAAAAGTTCACTACGCACCATTTCAGCCACATAAGGGGCTTCTATTTCGGTGGCCAGACCGTGGTACTTAGCTGTAATGGGTTCAGAACCAGCTTCATCAAATTCTGCCTGAGTAATAAAGTCCGATGTGAACATGCGCGCAAGTACATAGTTTCTTCGGTAAATTGCGCGTTCAGGATTATTGATTGGGTTAGCGGCGCTGGGTGCTTGAGGTAAACCTGCAATCATCGCCAGTTGTGCCAAGGACAGATCTTTAATCGATTTGCCGTAATAAACCTGCGAGGCCGATTCCACACCATAAGCGCGTTTACCAAGATAAATCTTGTTGACATAAAGCTCTAGAATATCTTTTTTACTTAATTCTTGTTCAATATGAAGGGCGAGTAAGATCTCAGTAAATTTACGAGTGAATGTTTTTTCGCTGCTTAAATAATAATTTTTTGCCACCTGCATGGTAATGGTACTGCCGCCTGAGCGTTTTTTACCTGTGGTGATTAACTCATAGGCCGCTCTAGCAAGACCTTTGAAGTCGATGCCGATATGGCTATAAAAGTTTTCATCTTCTGCGGCAATAAGTGCGTTGTAGAATTGCTGAGGCACATCTTCATAGCGCACAGGGGTCCGTCTTTTTTCGCCGTACTCGGCCATAAGCTTGCCGTCACTGGTATAAATACGCAGCGGCGTTTGTAATTGAATGTTTTTTAAACTCTCAACAGCAGGTAAGCTGGGAGCTAAATATAAGTACACGCTTGTGACGCCTAAAATAAGACTAAAGAAGCCAGCGGCGCAGGCTAAAATCAAAAAACGCAAAACAGGTCGATTTTTTTTCATCATTAATTGCTTAAAATGCTCGTTTACCCAGTAAATATGGGGTGTTGCCATTATAAATGGTTTTTGTTCTTTTCGCAGGATTGTGCTTATAATGCTTCAATATTCGTGCATTTTGGCATTTTTCCGCCTCGGATGCTGGATAAATTAAGGAATAGCAGTGCTAGCCAATCTATTTAAAAAGAAAAATAAGGCAGTCCTTGGGGTCGATATTAGCTCAACCAGCATCAAAATAATTGAACTTGCTGAGCAAAATGGTCGAATGCAAGTCGAAGCCTATGCATCAGAACCCCTGCCAGAAAACTCTGTGGTCGAACAGACCATTACCGATACTGAAGCTGTTGGTGGCGCAATTAAAAAAGCCCTACTTCGCTCACGCTCGAGTGTAAAGCGAGCGGCGGTTGCCGTTGCTGGTTCTGCTGTGATTACCAAATCGATTCAGATGGGCGCAGGCTTGTCAGATGATGAAATGGAACAGCAGATCACTTTAGAAGCGGATCAGTATATCCCTTATCCCCTTGAAGAGGTTGCGATGGACTTTGAAGTTCAAGGTCCTGTCGAAGGGGACGATCAGCGAGTTGACGTACTTTTAGCCGCTTGTCGAAAAGAAACCGTTGAGTATCGAGAAGACTCTATCGTGATTGGAGGTATTGAATCTGCGGTTGTTGATGTTGAAGCATTTTGCATTGAACGTGCTTTTCAATTGCTGGAATCTCAACTAGAAGGCGATCAAGTTGATACGGTGGCTATTATTGATATAGGTGCCACCATGACCACCCTAAATGTCTTGAACGAAGGCCGAATCATTTATACCCGTGAGCAAATGTTTGGCGGGCAGCAATTAACCGAAGAAATTCAGCGTCGTTATGGTATCAGTGCACAAGAAGCTGCCAAAGCGAAACTAGAAGGCGGCCTTCCTGATGACTATGAAACAGAAATATTAATGCCATTCAAAGAATCGGTTGTTCAGCAAGTGAGCCGTTCTTTGCAATTCTTTTATAGTTCCAGTCAATTTAATGATGTGGATTACGTCATTCTAGCTGGTGGGACATCATCTTTAGAAGGTTTGGCTCAACTGGTGCAAGATAAAATAGGTACACCTGCCATTATCGCTAATCCATTTGCCAACATGACCCTAGGGGCCAAAGTGAATGCACAATTGTTGGCCAATGATGCTCCAGGTTTATTGGTGTCTTGTGGGTTGGCCATGAGGAGTTTTGATTAATGGCAAAGATTAACCTTAGACCATGGCGTGAAGAGTTACGACAAGAGCGCCAAAAAGAATATGTTGGTGTGTTGATATTGGTGCTTATAGCAGCCTTTAGCATTTGGTGGTTTGTGTCTGGTGCTTATAGCAGCGCAATCAGTGCTCAAGAATATCGAAATCAATACGTGAAAACTCAAGCCTCTGCTTTAGATAAAAAAATTAAAGAGATACAAGAGCTGCGTACCAAGCGCCAGGAGTTGCTTGATCGTATGCGCTTGATTCAGGAGCTTCAGGGTAATCGACCAGTAATAGTGCGTATGTTTGATGAGATGGCACGACTCATGCCTGATGAGCTCTTCTTGTCTAATGTATCTTCAAAAGGGAAAGTTTTTACTATAAAGGGACAGGCTTCTGGTAATGATCAAATTTCACAGCTAATGCGTAACTTTGATGCTTCACCTTGGTTTGCTAACCCTAATTTGCTTGGTGTCAGAGCGGGTAATAATGGTTATAACAGCTTTGATATGATTGTAAATCAATCGACTCCTGTTGCAGAGGGGGTTAAATAATGGATTTTCAAGAATTAACCGAAAAAATCAATGGCTTTGATATTAATGACATTGATTGGAATAACATGGGGTCTTGGCCCCTGGTTGGTAGAGTTGTTTTTGCTGTAATTATCTTTTTTGGTGTCCTTATTGGTTTATATTTCTTAGATATTCAATCATCAATTGAGAAGTATGATCGAGTGATTGCAGAAGAAGAAGACATTAAAAAAGATTTTGAAACAAAGGCTTTCAGGGTCGCTAATCTTGATGCTTATAAAAAGCAGCTTGCAGAGATAGAAGAATCATTTGGTAGTTTGTTGCGTCAACTTCCTCGGGATACTGAGGTGCCTGGCTTGCTAGAAGATATTACTGCGTCTGCGGTAGGTTCGAATTTACAGATTCGTTCTATTAAGCTTGATAAGGAGAAGGAAACGAAATTCTATACAGAGCTACCAATTAAGATTGATGTAAGTGGTGAATATCATGACTTTGGCGCATTTGTCAGCTCGGTAGCGGGTTTGGGTCGTATAGTGACACTGCATGACTTCACTGTAACACCCGTAGGAAATAAGAATAGCAAACAGCTTAACTTGAAAATTGTTGCCAAAACGTATCGTTATAATGATGAAGCGAAGAAGCCCAAAAAGAAAAAGGCTAAGAGGTAACGACGATGAAAATACTATTATTACTTAGCGTTGTTTTTCTAGTTGCTTGCAGTGAATCGAATGTGGGAGACCTAGAAGAATTTATTGCACAAACTACGGCAAAGCCGAAAGGTCGAATTGCACCTCTACCTGAATTTAAACCTTATTCTGCCTTTATCTATAGCGCTTCCGCTATGCGATCGCCATTTGAATCACCAGTTGTCTTCGAAGAAATGACAAGTCGTGTTGATGATACGGTGAATGCCCCTGATATGAATCGAGTAAAGCAAGCACTTGAGAATTATAATTTAAGTGAGTTGTCTTTAGTCGGAACACTCTCTAAAGATGCAGATGGTAGTTTAAAAGGGTTAGTTAAAACACAATCTGGCAATGTTCATATGGTTGAATCTGGCCAGTTTATGGGTAAAAACCATGGCCGAATCATCAATATCAGTGATAGTAAATTAGAACTAATTGAAGTTGTGCCAAATGGCAGTGGTGGTTGGATAACAAGGCCTCAAACATTGGGCTTAAACCAGTCAGCTGGGGGTGATTAATAATGAGAAGTATAATAATGAAAAACAGTATCGTGGCCTTGTTATGTTTGGTCTCTTCATCCTTATATGCATCGGCCATTAAGGATGTAACCTTTGCATCACTGCCCGGTGATAAAACGGAAATGCGGTTGTCGTTTGATGGTCAGCCTCCACAGGTATCTGGCTATACTATTGAAGAGCCAGCCCGTATTGCACTTGACCTACCAGGCACCACCAGTGAATTAAAATCTAAATACCATAAGATTGGAATGGGCAACGCCCGTACTGCGATAATTGTAGGTACAGCAGAAAAAACCCGTGTAATTATCAATCTTTCTGAATTAACGGGTTATCAAACACGAACAGAAGGTAATAACTTGTTTGTTGTTATTGGACAGCAAAATACAGTTGATGAGCCTGAAGTAGGTATTCTATCTCAAGAAACATCTAGCTTTAGGGTAGCAAAAAAAGATGAAAAGGGTCGTATAATCGATGTTGATTTTCGTCGTGGTGATTTAGGTGAAGGGCAAGTTTTAATAAGTTTGAGTAACCCAAATGTCCCTGTGGATATAAGCCAAGAGTCTGGGCGTATTCGTGTGGAATTTAGTAATGTGAATATAGCTGAAGAGATGCGTAGGCGTCTTGATGTGCGTGACTTTGCAACCCCTGTGCGATTCATTGATGCCACCTTGGAAGCAGGTCAGCCGGTTTTCTTTATTGAGCCTACCGACGATCGTTATGAATATCTTGCTTACCAAACAGATAACTTACTTACGGTAAATGTGAAACCATTAACGAAGGCAGAGCAGGATCGCCAAAAAGAAGAACGCTTTCCTTATACAGGTGAAAAGCTATCCCTTAATTTCCAAGATATTGAAGTAAGAACAGTTCTACAGATTATTGCTGACTTTACTGGATTTAACCTTGTTGCAAGCGACACGGTACAGGGCAGTATTACATTACGTCTAAAGAATGTCCCTTGGGATCAAGCGCTTGATATCGTATTGAAATCACAAGGTTTGGCAAAACAACAGATCGGTAACGTTCTTATGGTTGGACCTGCTGATCAAATCGCAAATCGTCAGAAAATTGAGTTAGAGGCTAATCGTCAGGTAGAGGATTTTGCACCACTGCGCACTGAATTCATCCAAGTGCGTTATGCAAAAGCTACAGATCTATTAGCGTTAATTGCAGCGGAAGGGTCTTTGCTGGGAGAACGCGGCAGTGCCAGTGTGGATGCGCGAACCAATACGATTATCTTGCAAGATACGGCTACCTCGATAGAGGCGGTACGCCGAGCAATCAAGGTTCTTGATGTGCCTGTACGCCAAGTATTAATTGAAGCACGTATTGTAGTTGCATCTACGAATGTGGGTGAAAATCTGGGTATACGCTGGGGTGGTGGCTATGGTGTATTGAAAAACGATAAGATCTTTACCGCAGGTGGTTCCCGTGCCGCAACGACTGCTTATAATAATATTGTTGTAGATCGAATTAATGGTGAGGATCCAGAGGATTTCAATTTTGATGATGGCAATGTAGTAAACTTACCAGTTAATAGTGCCAATGCCACTACATTTGGCATTGGGGTAAATGCCTTTGATTACATGTTGGATCTTGAGTTGTCCGCAATGGAGTCTGATGGTAAGGCGGAGATTATTTCTCAGCCTCGTGTTATTACTGCAGATGGACAAACCGCTAGGATCCAGGCAGGCTCTCAAATACCTTATGAACAGGCTGCAGCAAGTGGTGCCACAACCATTACATTTAAAGAAGCGGTTCTTAAGCTAGAGGTAACACCACAAATCACACCAGACGATCGCATTTTAATGGATTTGATTATTAATAAGGATGCAATTGGAGAGGTTTTCAATAATATCCCATCGATAGATACAAATGAACTTGAAACTCAGGTATTGGTGAATAACGGAGAAACTATTGTGCTCGGTGGTATTTTCCAGTCTGAAGACATTACTCAAATTGACAAAACGCCTTTCTTTGGCGATTTACCCGTGATCGGTAGGTTGTTCCGCCGTACCACCCATACAGAAGATAAAAGCGAGTTGCTCATTTTCATAACTCCAAGGTTAGTGAAGGATGTCTTAAGCACACGCTAGAGAAATTTATGGCAAAACATAATATTTATTTAGTGGGGCCGATGGGTGCTGGCAAAAGCACCATCGGCCGTTTGCTTTCCACTGAACTAAAACTTGAATTTAAAGACAGCGATAAAGAGATTGAAGATCGTTGTGGCTGCAATATTCCTTGGATTTTTGATGTGGAAGGCGAGCAAGGCTTCCGAGATCGTGAGGTCTTAGCCATTGATGAGATTACACAAGAAAAAGATGTGCTGATGGCAACAGGTGGCGGTGCTGTTCTAAGGCCTGAAAATCGTCTTCATTTAAAAAGTCGCGGTACAGTCGTATATCTTAATACGTCAGTTGAGCAGCAGCTTGCACGAACGGCCAAAGATAAAAACCGACCTTTATTGCAAATTGATAACCCTAGAGAGGTGTTGACGCGACTTATGGCTCAACGAGATCCTCTGTATCAAGAGGTTGCTGACATAACTATCTATACGGATGACCGTAATCCTAAATTTGTTGTACAAGAAATCTTAAAACGATTATCTGAGATTAATATCATTGAGTAACATGAAAACCCTAACTGTTGATCTGGGGGCGCGCAGCTACCCAATTTTTATCGGCCAGAATCTATTAACGGATCCATCACTAGTTGCACCTCATGTGAAGGGTAAGCAAGTGATGATTGTTACCAACGATACGGTAGCCCCACTTTACCTCGCTAAGGTAAAAAAATTATTTGCGGGTTATCAGGTTGATGAAGTTATCCTGCCAGATGGCGAGGAGTATAAAAATTTAGAGCACCTCAATCTTATATTTGATGCCTTGTTACAAAAACGTCACAACCGAACCACTACGCTTGTCGCTCTTGGTGGTGGTGTCGTGGGTGATATGACAGGGTTTGCGGCAGCAAGTTATCAACGTGGTGTTGAATTTATTCAAATCCCTACCACCTTACTCTCTCAAGTGGACTCTTCAGTGGGTGGTAAGACGGGTGTTAATCACGCGCTTGGTAAGAACATGATAGGGGCGTTTCACCAACCTAACTGTGTGTTAATTGATGTAAATAGCTTAAATACACTGCCCCAGAATGAGCTGGCTGCCGGCCTGGCAGAAGTCATTAAGTATGGCTTGATTTGTGATTTACCATTCTACCATTGGTTAGATGAAAACATTGAGTCCTTAAATGCAAAGCAAACAGATGCTTTAATTTACGCCATAGAGACCTCTTGCTTAAATAAAGCCAAGGTTGTTGCCTTGGATGAGAGAGAAGGGGGGATTCGTGCGATTCTAAACCTAGGTCATACCTTTGGTCACGCCATTGAAACGGATCAGGGCTATGGTAACTGGCTTCACGGTGAGGCGGTGGCAACAGGCATGTTGATGGCGGCTGATCTATCTGCACGCTTAGGCTGGATTGGTGAAAAGGATGTGCAACACATTGAAGCATTATTATTAAAAGCACACCTTCCTGTTAAGTGTCCGCAGGGGATGAGTGCTGATCGATTTAAAGATTTAATGGCTGTAGACAAAAAGGTGTTAGATGGTAAGCTGAGGTTGGTTCTTCTACGAGCAATGGGTGAAGCCATCACCACATCAGACTTCGCATTAGAGCACTTTGAGGCTACTCTGACGCACCTGACCAACTAATAATAAAATGGAGGGCAAGATGGCTGACTCACTCAAGGCATCTCCCGACATTATCTTACTGGGGGAGCGCGAACAGCAACTGGACATGCTGCTGCACGTCCAAGAATTTAGCGCCATGGCGGTATTGATTACCGGCCCCAGCAGCATTGGTAAAACCGCTCTACTTGAAGCTGCCGTTGCGCAGCTTTCGATTCATCACCAAACTATTCATGTTAGTGCCTTCGCCACTAACCAGCTTGCTGACTTAATTGATGAAATTTCAACGCAGTTAGGTTGTGCTGCGAACTTGGTCGACCTAGACAAGCAGCTTGCCCAAATATCAGAACAGCAAGAAACCCTCCACCTTGTCATCGATGATGCGCATTTACTCAATGAAGATGTGATCGCTCTTCTACTTGAGAAGTCAGCCATGCCCAATGGTTGGCGCTTGATTTTATGTGGTGATGAATCATTAAAACCGCGACTTAAAAGCTTACAAAGTCAGTTTGAGCATAAACTTTATCATTTAATCGAGCTCTCTCCGCTCACCGAAGAAGAAAGCGAAGCGTTTATCTCTCAGCTGTTTAAACGCTCGGGAATTGATGTTGTGCCCATAAGTATTAAAGATATGCATCAATTATGGCTGCTTAGTAAAGGTGTGCCCGGCAAGTTAATTGAACTTGTTGAGCTTGAACAAGTTAATCGCCGGCAGCGCACTAGCCGATTCCCTGTTGGTCATATCGCAGCTGTATGTTTGATTGGGTCAGCCTTGTTTGTATCTTTCCTTTATCAAGGACATGAAGCTGACAAGCAAACAGATGATGTCATCGCGCAGCTCCTGCAAGAGCAAAAGGATCGCTTGAGCAGTGGTAAGGGTGCCCAAGTCATAGCTGAATCGGAAGGCTTGATGGCAGACGAAATGACCCTTTCTATTGATCAACAGCCAGTTACCCATAAAGCCTTAGGGTATGAAACAGAATCTCAGGATAATGATCCAGCGGTGACTTCTCTTCCCAATAAGAGTGTTAAAGCACAACCAAAAGCTGAAATATTAGCTGAATCTATCCCTAAAAGGGTAGAGACTCAGGCAAAACCCCTAGGCAAAATAGCTAATACTATAGCGGTTAATAAGGCTTCTCAAATCGAGTCAAGCCCACCTCAGGTTGGCGCGCCAAGTCATCCTTTGCTGTCGGCACCCAGTCAATCCTATGCTTTGCAATTATTGGGTGTTCGTAATGAGGCCAGCGCAAAAGCCTTTGTGCAACGATTTACTCGTCAAATGGATGGCAGTAAATTAAATATTTATGAAACACGCTATAAGGGTGAGCCTTGGTTTGTGGTGGTTTATGGGCCTATAGGCAATAAGCAGCAAGCAAGCAAACAAGCTAACCAGCTCTCAAAAACGTTAAAAGGCCAGCCATGGGTGAGGCCAATAAGCAAGATTCAGGCGGATATTAGGCAGATACAATAACGTTAATTTAAGTCAAAAATCGTTACAAAATGTAATTGATTTCACCCCTTTTCTAACAGGGTTACCCCCTTGATTGGCTAATTTATTTGAGCCTGTCCCTTCTCGTGTGTAGAATAAGCCTCCTTTTGTCTGTTCAAAGCTACTGAATCGGCGTCCAAATGCCATATAAGGCATTGATTTATAAAGAATTTTTGATGAGAGCGTCTATGAAAACAGGTCTGTACACTCCAGGTGAATTCAAAGACAACTGCGGTTTTGGCTTGATTGCCCATATGGAAGGCCAAACGAGTCACGACCTATTGCGTACGGCCATTGAATCATTGACTTGTATGACACACCGCGGTGGTATCGCGGCTGATGGTAAGACAGGTGATGGTTGTGGCCTTTTGATTCAAAAGCCAGATGGCTTTCTTCGCCAAGTTGCTAAATCTGACTTGGGTATTGATCTACCTGAGCAGTACGCTGTGGGTATGATCTTTTTAGATCTAGATGCATCCATTGCCGATAAGCAACGTGCCGCAATGGGAACGGCTTTTGCTGATCAAGGTCTGGAAGTTAAAGGCTGGCGCGAAGTGCCAACTAATAACGACTGCCTTGGCCCTATGGCAGTAGACTGCCTGCCTCGCTTTGAACAAGTTTTTGTTTGTGCAAAAGAGACGCTTACAGAACAAGCGTTCGCTGTAAAGTTATACTATGCACGACGCAAAGCAGAGCTAGCCTTATCTGAGTTCGCTGATTTTTATATCTGCTCATTGTCTGAAAAAACCTTATCTTATAAAGGTTTGATGATGCCAGTAGACCTTCCAAACTTTTATCTAGACCTAGGTGATGAACGTTTAGAAACCGCTATCTGTGTATTCCATCAGCGCTTCTCTACAAATACAGCACCACGCTGGCCTTTGGCTCAGCCTTTCCGTTTATTAGCTCATAACGGTGAAATTAATACGATTCGTGGTAACCGTAACTGGGCTGCGGCACGTGGTAGCAAATTTGAATCCCCATTACTTGAAAACCTAGATTCTATCCAGCCTGTTGTGAATACAACGGGTTCTGACTCATCATCTATGGATAACATGCTTGAGCTATTGCATACCGGTGGTATGGATATGTTCCGTGCCATTCGTATGATGATTCCGCCAGCGTGGCAGAATGTTGAAACCATGGATGCTGACCTACGTGCATTTTATGACTACAACTCTATGCACATGGAACCTTGGGATGGCCCAGCTGGCTTGGTGATTACCGATGGTCGTTATGCGGTTTGTGGACTTGACCGTAACGGTTTACGTCCTTCTCGCTGGGTGAAAACCAAAAATGGTTTCATCACCGTTGCCTCTGAAATTGGTACGCACAGCTATAAACCAGAAGATGTCATTTCTAAAGGTCGTGTTGGCCCTGGTCAGATTTTAGCGATCGATACGCAAACGGGCGAAGTACTTGAAGCAGACGAAATTGATAACCGATTGAAGAACTCTCAGCCTTACAGTAAGTGGCTGAAAGAAAACTCAATGCGTATTGAATCCCGTTTAGAGCTTCAAAGTTTTCAAGAAAGCAGTTTGGATAAAGACGAATTAAAAGCCCGTCAAAAACTGCACCTAATAAGCTTTGAAGAGCGCGAGCAAGTGTTACGCCCAATGGCTGAGCAAGGTGTTGAGGGAACGGGTTCAATGGGCGACGATGCTCCAATGGCTGTTTTATCGCAGAAATCTCGTCATATTGCTGATTATTTCCGTCAGATGTTTGCCCAGGTAACGAACCCGCCAATCGATCCATTGCGTGAAGCGATTGTTATGTCCCTCGAGACCTGCATTGGTAAAGAGAAAAACGTTTTTGTTGAAAACGCTGACCATGCCAGTCGTATTGTTTTGACCAGCCCAGTTTTGTCACCGCTGAAATTTAATGGCTTAAAGAGTACAGGCAAAGAGGAGTTTAATTTCACTACCTTGTCTTTAGGTTATGCTGCTGATCTAGGATTAAAAGACGCGATTGCCGGTTTGGTTGAGCAAGCGGTTAATGCTGCGCGCGAAGGCGTGACCATTCTAATCCTTTCTGACCGAGATATTAATGCAGGTCATTTGGTGATCCCTTCTGCCATGGCAACGGGTGCGGTTCACCACGGATTAATTGCAAAAGGTTTACGAACCGAAAGCAACCTTGTAATCGAAACCGGTGATGCACGTGATGCTCACCACTTTGCAGTATTACTTGGCTTTGGTGCTACGGCGGTATACCCATGGTTAACTTATGAAGTGTTGGCCGATATGCATAGTAGTGGTGAGCTGCTAGGTGATCCACTGCAATCAAACCAAAATTTCCGTAAAGGGATTCGTAAAGGTTTATTAAAAATCCTTTCTAAAATGGGGATTTCAACCATTGCGTCTTACCGTGGTTCTCAATTATTTGAAGGCATCGGTCTAGCCACAGATGTGGTTGATACTTGTTTCTGTGGTGTGAGCAGTCGAATTCAAGGTGCTGGTTTCGATGACTTCCAAGAAGATTTAGTCCGTAATGCAGCGAATGCTTGGAAGCCACGTAAAGGTATGGATCAAGGCGGCTTGTTGAAATATGTTCATGGTGGTGAGTACCATGCGTTCAATCCGGATGTCATTACAACGATTCAAGATGCTGTTCAAACAGGATCACAAGCAGCCTATGATAAATACGCTGACCTTGTAAATAATCGCCCTGCGGCCACATTACGTGACCTGCTAGCTATTAAAACCACGAATAGTATTTCGATTGATGAAGTTGAGCCGATCGAAGCTATTTTCCCTCGCTTCGACTCTGCCGCTATGTCTCTTGGTGCTCTTTCTCCAGAAGCGCACGAAGCGTTAGCGCAGGCCATGAATGAGTTAGGCGGTAATTCTAACTCGGGTGAAGGTGGTGAAGATCCTAAGCGTTATGGCACGTTGAAAAATTCTAAAATTAAGCAGATTGCATCGGGTCGATTTGGTGTGACACCACACTATTTATCCAGCGCAGATGTATTGCAAATCAAGGTTGCGCAAGGCGCCAAGCCAGGTGAAGGTGGCCAGCTGCCGGGCGGCAAAGTAAATAACCTTATCGCCACCTTGCGTTATTCGGTTCCTGGTGTGACGTTAATCTCGCCACCTCCACATCACGATATTTACTCTATCGAAGATTTGGCTCAGTTGATTTATGACCTGAAGCAAGTGAATCCACGTGCCAAAGTGTCCGTTAAACTAGTATCGGAGCCAGGTGTGGGAACGATTGCGGCGGGTGTGGCAAAAGCCTATGCTGACTTAATCACCATCTCGGGTTACGACGGTGGTACAGCAGCATCGCCATTAACGTCGATTAAATATGCGGGCTCGCCATTCGAGCTTGGCTTGTCAGAGGCGCATCAAACATTGCGAGCGAATGACCTTCGCGGAAACGTTCGTTTACAAACAGACGGCGGTTTAAAAACCGGTTTGGACATTGTAAAAGCGGCCATGTTAGGTGCAGAAAGCTTTGGCTTTGGTACCACACCTATGGTGGCAATGGGCTGTAAATACCTACGTATTTGCCACCTTAATAACTGTGCAACAGGTGTTGCAACACAAAACGATGAGCTACGTGAGAAACACTTCATTGGCACCGTGGAAATGGTTAAAAACTTCTTCCGTTTTGTCGCAGAAGAAACCCGTCAATGGATGGCAGCAGTTGGTGTTCGTTCACTAGGTGAATTGGTCGGTCGTACTGATTTGCTTGAAATGATCGAAGGCGCTACCAACAAACAAAAGAATATCGATCTTACTCCGTTACTGGGAAGTGATTTAATTCCAGCGGATAAGCCTCATACGGTTCAAGTTGATCGTAATAATCCTTATGATGAAGGCGCCATGGCGGAACGCATGTTAGCCGATACCCTGACTGCTATTGAAAACAAAGCAGGCGGCGAATTCACTTATAGCATTGGTAACTGCGACCGTTCGATGGGTGCTCGTTTATCAGGTGAGATTGCACTTCGTCATGGTAACCAAGGCATGGCAACAGCGCCGATTAAACTTAATTTAACCGGAACCGCAGGCCAGTCATTTGGTGTGTGGAATGCCGGTGGTTTAGAAATGCGCCTTGAAGGCGATGCAAACGATTACGTTGGTAAAGGTATGACAGGCGGTAAGCTTGTAATCTTCCCACCAAAAGTATCTGAGTTTGCTTCTCAAGATGCATCCATTGTAGGTAATACCTGCTTGTATGGTGCAACTGGCGGTAAGCTGTATGCAGCTGGCCGTGCAGGTGAGCGTTTCGCAGTGCGTAACTCTGGCGCAAAAGCGGTAGTAGAAGGCGCAGGCGATCACTGTTGTGAATACATGACAGGTGGTCAAGTAACGGTACTGGGTAGCACTGGCTACAACTTTGGTGCCGGTATGACAGGTGGTTTTGCTTATGTCTTAGATCAAGACAACACCTTTGTGGATAAATACAATCACGAGTTGGTAGATATTCACCGTATTAGTAACGAAGAAACAGAAGCCCATCGTAATCACTTACGTGGCATCATCACAAACTATGTCGAAGAGACTGGCAGCCGCTGGGGCCAAGAGATCTTGGAGCGCTTCGATAATTACATTGGCAAGTTCTGGCTGGTGAAGCCTAAGGCTGCAAGTCTAGAGCAATTGCTAAAAAACACCCGGACTCGCTCCGAGTAATTTCTACCAATAGCGAGTGAGTCAAACAGAGGTGAGTATGGCTAAACGATTAAGTAATGATTTCCAATTTTTAGATGTGGGTCGTCAGGATCCTGCTAAGAAAGATATAAATACCCGCAAGCACAACTTTGTGGAAATTTATCAGCCGTTCCAACAAGAACAAGCTGGTGAACAAGCCCATCGTTGTCTTGCCTGTGGTAACCCTTATTGTGAATGGAAATGCCCTGTGCATAACTACATTCCTAACTGGTTACAGCTAGCAAGCGAAGGTAACATCATGGAAGCGGTGGAACTAAGCCACCAAACCAACACCCTGCCTGAAGTGTGTGGCCGAGTGTGTCCTCAAGACCGTTTATGTGAAGGGGCTTGTACATTGAACGACGGCTTTGGTGCTGTGACCATTGGTAATGTTGAAAAATACATCACCGATACAGCTCTTGCCATGGGCTGGCGTCCTGACATGTCAAACGTTGTCGAAACAGGTAAGCGCGTTGCCATCATTGGTGCAGGTCCTGCCGGTTTAGGTGCTGCGGATGTATTGGCGCGTAATGGTGTAAAACCGGTTGTGTTTGATAAATACCCCGAGATTGGTGGTTTGTTAACCTTTGGTATTCCTGAGTTTAAATTAGAAAAAACCGTAATGTCTCGTCGTCGTGAAGTATTTGAAGGCATGGGTGTTGAATTCCGCTTGAATACTGAAATTGGTAAAGATATTCAATTCAGTGAATTAGAAGCCGAATACGATGCCATATTCCTAGGTATGGGTACCTACAACTACATGAAAGGTGGTTTCCCGGGCGAAGACTTACCAGGTGTGTATGACGCTTTGGATTTCTTGATTGCCAACGTTAATCACAACCAAGGTTGGGAAAAGAACCCAGCGGATTTCATCGACATGAAAGGCAAAAAAGTGGTTGTACTTGGTGGTGGTGATACGGCTATGGACTGTAACCGCTCTTCAATACGTCAAGGCGCCAAAGCTGTAACTTGTGCTTATCGTCGTGACGAAGCCAATATGCCTGGCTCTAAGCGTGAAGTCGTCAATGCTAAAGAAGAAGGCGTGAATTTCTTATTCAATCGCCAGCCTGTTGCCATTGTTGGTGAAGATAAGGTTGAAGGCGTTAAGGTTGTTACAACCAAGATGGGTGAGCCAGACGAAAATGGTCGCCGTCGCCCTGAAGTGATTGAAGGCTCTGAAGAAGTTTTACCGGCAGATGCGGTATTGGTGGCATTTGGCTTCCGCCCAAGCCCTGCTCCTTGGTTCAAAGACTTTGGCATTGAACTTAATAACTGGGATGGTGTGGTTGCACCAGAAGAGCAAGAGTTTAAATTCCAAACTAGTAATAAAAAAGTGTTTGCCGGTGGTGACATGGTACGTGGCTCTGACCTAGTAGTAACGGCTATTTGGGAAGGTCGCCAAGCAGCTGAAGGTATTTTAGACTTCTTAGACGTTTAAAAAACAACCAGCTGTGTTACAAAAAAAGCACGATAATCTAACGATTAGTCGTGCTTTTTTGTATGTGTGTCATTGTTACTTCGGGATGATGCATAGATAATACCGGACACATATTAAACGACTGTAAGCGTAAGCGGGAAAAACAGGAACCTCATGAAAAATACAATAATAATGTGGACCATGATGGTCCTGCTGTCACTACTGACAGCTTGCGGGGGATCAGACTCATCTGAAGACTCAAATTTTAAATCGGATGACTCAACAGCAGATGACTCAACAACAGATGACTCAACAGCAACCGAGGGCCCTGTTTTAGAAGATACAGCGAGTGAAGTTGTAACGACATTAGCGGATATAAATGGATTTAATATAGTTGCTAATATTCGAAATCCAAGGACTGATTTCTATGGAACAGAAGTTGAAATTACGGCTTATGTAAAAGACCATTCAAATAACTGGGTAGAGGATGGCACCGTTATAACGTTCGTAGCTGATGACTTTGGAGCAATCCCTGATCAATGCACTACCGTCAATGGACGCTGCAAAGTAACATGGGTTAGTAGTGAAGATAGAACTGAGGGGTATGCTGATATTCCTGTTAACCGCTCCAATGATCGCTTTGTAACAATTATGGGCCGTACTATTGGAGAAGACTCATTTATCGACAAAAACGGGAATTCAAAATTTGATACCAATGAAGTTTGGATGACTCAATCTGAGCCGTTTCTCGATAGTAATGATGACGGGGTATACAACCCTGAAGTGGATGAGTTCGATGAGCGAATGGACTTCAATGGAAACGGAATATTTGATGAAGTATTTGAAAAATTTCGTGGTGAGTCATGCAGTGACGCTGCCATATCTGCAGGACACTGCAAAACAAAAGTAGAAATTTGGGCTACCACTAGATTGATAGCCTCGGTTGCTGGTGAAGCTACCGTTTCATTAACAGACTGTAATGCAACAAGCTATACGAATATTAATGTTAACACCTCAACAACCTATTGCATCTTGGTGGTTGATGAAAATGGGAATACTCCTCCTGTGGGTACGCAAATATCGGCAACTGTAGATATTCTGGAAGTTGAGGTGCCCCCTAAAGCTGCAGTTGCGGAAACAGGGGATGCAAATGGTTACAGTACAGAAATTAGGTTAAAACCTAAATTAGCTGACGGGGAAACTTCAGGAACCTTAATAATAAAGGTTACATCAGTCGATGATAAAGATACGTACTTATATGTACCTGTTAGTGATCCAAGTTAGTTTTAATGAGTAATATATGCACACCATATATTCTATTAATTATCAAAAAACACAGTATAAATATTAATGACTGAACTAAAAAATGACCGTTTTCTTCGTGCTTTACTTAAGCAACCTGTGGATCGCACGCCTATCTGGATGATGCGCCAAGCGGGTCGTTATTTGCCTGAGTATCGTGCGAGTCGTGCTACCGCCGGCTCGTTCATGGATCTTTGCATGAATCATGAATTTGCATGTGAAGTGACGATGCAACCACTTGAGCGTTATCCATTGGATGCCGCGATTTTATTCAGCGATATCTTAACGATACCTGATGCCATGAATTTAGGTCTGTACTTTGAAACAGGTGAAGGCCCTAAATTTAAAAAAGTGGTACGTACAGAAGCGGACGTCGCTGCATTACCCATTGTCAATACAGCAAGTGATTTGTCCTATGTGACAAAAGCGGTTTCGACGATTCGCCATGAATTGAATGGCCGTGTGCCATTGATTGGTTTTTCAGGTTCACCTTGGACTTTGGCGACGTATATGGTTGAAGGTGGCAGTAGCAAAGACTTCCGTCATGTTAAAGCCATGATGTACAGCCAACCTGAAGTGATGCACGAGTTACTAAACAAGCTTGCACTGTCTGTTATTGATTACTTGAATGCGCAAATTCAAGCGGGTGCCCAAGCGGTACAAATCTTTGATACTTGGGGCGGCGTATTGAGTCATGCTGCTTATCAAGAGTTTTCTTTGAAGTACATGCAGCAAATTGTGAATGGTCTTATTCGTGAACACGAAGGCCGCAAGGTACCGGTTATCTTATTCACCAAGGGTGCAGGCCAATGGTTAGAGATGATGGCGGATACGGGCTGTGATGCTTTAGGACTAGACTGGACGACGGATATCGCCAGCGCGCGCCGCCGTGTGGGTGATCAAGTAGCTCTTCAAGGTAATATGGACCCAAGTGTACTGTATGCAAACCCTTCTCGTATTCGTGAGGAAGTGGCATCTATCTTGGCAAGTTATGGTCAAGGCTCAGGCCATATCTTTAATCTTGGTCATGGTATTCACCAGTTTGTAGACCCAGATCATGCAAAAGCGTTTATTGAAGCCGTGGTTGAATTAAGCCCGCAATATCATAAATAGAACCCTCTTCTTTTTATGAAAGAAAAACGGTGCTTAACCAAGGTTAGCGCCGTTTTTTTGTTTATATAGCACCGTTATTGATCTGAATTAACCCTCGTTAAAAGCGTTTTAGATGTTTGCTCAACATATGGTTTAGGTGGGTAGTAAAGAGGGTCTCTGATTTCTAAGACACCTTTCGTAGCGTGCATAGGCGTCACCCGGTTTGTTTGCTCTCTTTACATTTCTTTTTTCATCCCCTCCCCAAGGGGTTATGGTTTAGTTAAGGCGCTTCCCCTAAACTATGCATCTTCTATTTTGAGTGGTGTTTATTATGCCTGAATTCTTATCCGTTATTATCATCGGTCTGGCGTTTGCTGGGTTGCTGTTTGTTATTCTTGAAGATGTTATTCATATTAACAAGGCGCAAACCGTGCTCTTTTTTGGCACCCTGTCTTGGTTGCTGCTATTTATGTTTTCAGGCCATGAAGAAAACCATGCCATTGTGATTGAAGGGCTTTATGAGAACATTGCTGAGATAGCCGGGTTATGGTTGTTTTTATTGGCGGCCATGACATTTGTTGTGTACTTAAATAAAAAAGGTTTAATTGAAAGCCTAATTTATCGTTTTTTACCGCAGCAAATCAGCGAGCGCAAATTACTGTTTTTTATTGCGCTGTTTGCTTTTGCATTTTCGTCATTAGCGGACAATATTACTGCCACCCTGATCTCCATTGCTTTGATCTTATCTTTGAAACTGGAAACCAAAAAAACCATTCGCTTTGCCACCGTGGTAGTGTTTGCAGTGAACTCAGGTGGCGTTGCCATGATCACGGGTGATGTGACAACCTTGATGATCTTTTTGCAGGGTAAGGCCAGTATTACCAATTTATTATTATTGTCTATGCCTGCTCTTTTAGCGGTCATTGCGTTAGCCACCTTGTTGAGTTTCTCTTTGAAAGAAACAATCCACATTCAAATGAAAAAAGATAACCACGAGCCTGTGGATGTGGCCATTGCATTTGTATTTGTACTGACGATATTAGGGACCATTGCTAGTAATATCTTATTCGATATCCCCCCAGTACTGACGTTCTTGTTTGGTTTATCTGTGATGTTCTTGGTGGCAAGGGCATATGGAGAAGACACCGAAAATGATCCGATTCTCAATTACATTCGCCAAATTGAATTTGATACCTTGCTGTTCTTTTTAGGTATTTTATTGTTGGTCGGTGCATTGAAAGAGATACATGCACTAGAAAGCTTTGTGCGTATTTATGATGTATTACCCATCTGGCTGGCGAATTACATCATGGGCATTCTATCGGCAATTATTGATAACGTGCCGTTAACCGCTGCGCTATTAAAGTCAGATGTCACCATGAATGTACAGCAGTGGTTGTCGCTGACCTATGCGGTGGGTGTAGGTGGCTCTATGTTAATTATTGGGTCAGCTGCGGGTATTGTGGCCATGAGCAAAATAGAAGCGCTGACCTTTATCAGTTATTTTAAGTATTTTCTTCTACTGTTTTTTGCCTATACCCTAGGGTATGGTGCCACCATGTTTATGGGCACACTTTTGTAGTTAGGTAATCGATTCGAGGCACAGGCGATATGGCAAAACGTAAGGTCGCATACGTATGCAGTGACTGCGGCGCAGATCACAGTAAATGGCAAGGGCAGTGCAGTGCCTGTGGCCAGTGGAATACCTTACAGGAATTTACGGTATCCGCTTCTAAATCGGCATCGGTGCGCGAGGGGTATGCGGGTAGCGCCGGTGGTGGGTTGGGCGTCAACAAAATAGTGAAACTCAATGATGTATCATTGGATGCATTACCGCGTTTTAGCTCAGGTATGGCAGAGTTTGATCGTGTCCTTGGTGGTGGCTTAGTACCGGGATCGGTGAATTTGATTGGTGGTCACCCTGGAGCGGGCAAATCCACTTTATTACTGCAAACCATGTGTTACTTAGCAGAACATATGCCGGTGCTTTACATAACCGGTGAGGAATCCTTGCAGCAAGTTGCTTTGCGTGCGAAGCGCCTGAACTTACCCACAGATAAATTGCAAATGTTGGCCGAGACCGATGTTGAGCAAATTATCTCCATTGCAAAAAACCATACTCCCAAAGTCATCGTAATTGACTCGATTCAAGTCATGCACACCCCTGGCGTGGAATCGGCACCGGGCAGTGTGTCGCAAGTGCGAGAAAGCGCGGCTTTTTTAACTCGCTTTGCCAAGCAAAGTAATACGGTTTTATTTCTCGTTGGGCATGTGACTAAAGATGGTTCATTAGCGGGGCCAAAAGTATTAGAACACATGATTGATTGCTCTATTATGTTAGAGGGCGACAGTGATAATCGTTTTCGTACTTTGCGCGGCATTAAAAACCGTTTTGGTGCGGTGAATGAACTTGGTGTGTTTGCCATGCTCGAAGCGGGCTTGAAGGAAGTGAAAAACCCAAGTTCCATTTTTTTGAGTCGTTCAGAGAAACCCGTTAGTGGCTCCAGTGTCATGGTCGTTTGGGAAGGCACGCGTCCTATCTTAGTAGAAATCCAAGCACTCGTTGATGAAAGTCACTTTGGCCACCCAAAACGCGTGGCAGTGGGTCTTGATCAAAACCGATTAAGCATGCTGTTGGCCGTGATGCATCGCCATGGCGGCATTCACTGTGGCGATCAAGATGTTTATATTAATGTGGTCGGTGGTGTACGTGTGAGCGAAACCTCCGCGGATCTGGCCCTGTTGATGTCAGTGCTATCTAGTTTTCGTGATCGCCCATTGCCACAGGATATGGTGATATTTGGTGAAGTGGGTTTATCCGGCGAAATTCGCCCGGTTCCAAGCGGACAAGACCGTTTAAAAGAAGCGGCGAAACACGGTTTTAAGCGTGCCATTGCGCCTAAAGCAAACCTTCCTAAGGGTGGCATTGAAGGCATGCAAGTCATGGCCGTTGAGCATATATCCCAAGCCCTAGAAATTATCTAGGGTGAGTGATTACGCATCAGCTTGTTCGTTGATCAATGCAGCAAGCTCACGCTCAATAAACTCGTCAGAACCTACGTTTAATTCCACTAAGCGCTTAAGCAGCGTGATGCTATCCACATCAATAAAACTGCATTGGCAGCCCACGTAAATTGGAGTGGTGTGCACTAGATTACATTCCATTTTGATATGGGTGTGATCAGCCAGCCGAATGTCGATCATCAGTGGATTGCCCGGATGAATGCTCCAGACATCCGGTTGCTTAAATAAAACGCCGTTGAGGCTGATATCGATTAAATCTACGGGCCAAGAGTGATTCCCTTGGCTGACCGTGGTTTGAGCATCAAACGAGATGCGAGTGAAATGGCGATGTTCAGACATATTAGCTCCTCTAACGAGGAGCCTACCCTCGTTAATTTAAACGCTTGTACTTGATGCGTTTAGGCTGGTCAGCTTCTGCACCAAAGCGACGCTTGCGATCTTCCATATAATCTTGGTAATTACCTTCCATAAAATACAGTTGGCTCTCACCTTCATACGCAAGAATGTGGGTGGCAATACGATCTAAAAACCACCTGTCATGTGAAATAACAATAGCACAACCTGGGAAGTTCAGCAGGGCTTCCTCCAGAGCACGTAGGGTCTCCACGTCCAAGTCATTGGAAGGCTCATCGAGTAAAAGCATGTTGGCGCCTTGCTTTAATACACAAGCCAACTGAAGACGACCACGCTCACCACCGGATAGCTCGCCTACGCGTTTTTGCTGATCATTCCCTTTAAAGTTAAAACGACCACAGTAAGCACGAGAGCTGGTTTCATAGTTTCCAATTTGTAATTGGTCGTGACCATCGCTGATGCACTCCCAAACGGTTTTGTTGTCATCTAGCTGGTCGCGTAACTGTTCAACAAATGCGGTTTTAACAGAGGAACCAATGCGAATCTCACCCGTATCCGGTTGCTCAACCCCAGCCACCATGCGGAACAAGGTGGACTTACCGGCACCATTGGCACCGATTACACCCACAATGGCGCCCGGTGGAATTTTTGCGCTGAAGTTATCGATCAATAGCTGATCGCCAAAGCTTTTGCTGACGCCGTCAAATTCCACTACTAGATCACCTAGGCGCTCACCAGGTGGAATAAAGATTTCACTGGTTTCGTTACGCTTTTGTGTTTCTTGGCTGTTTAATTCATCAAAGCGGGCAAGACGCGCTTTGCTTTTTGCTTGGCGCGCTTTTGGGTTCGAGCGTACCCACTCTAATTCGTGTTTGATGGTGCGATCTAAGGCCGATTGTTGCTTTTGCTCTTGCTCAAGGCGAGCTTCTTTTTGTTCAAGCCAGCTGGTGTAGTTACCTTCAAACGGGATACCGTGGCCACGGTCAAGTTCTAAAATCCATTCAGCACAATTATCTAGGAAGTAGCGATCGTGGGTGATGGCCACAACGGTGCCAGGGTAGTCTTCTAAGAAGCGCTCTAACCAACCGACGGACTGTGCGTCCAAATGGTTGGTGGGTTCGTCGAGCAGTAACATGTCAGGCTTGCTTAATAATAAGCGGCATAGAGCCACACGGCGGCGTTCACCACCGGACAGTTTGGTGACGTCTGCGTCCCACGGGGCAAGGCGCAAGGCTTCAGCGGCGCGCTCCATAATGTTATCAATATTGTGTCCATCGTTTGCTTCGATGATGGCTTCAAGGCGACCTTGTTTTTTGGCCAGTTTGTCGAAGTCGGCTTCTGGGTCCGCGTAATCTGCATAGACTTGGTCAAGCTCTGCCATGGCATCGAATAATTCACGTAAACCATCTTGTACGTTGCCACGAACATCCTTGTTTGGGTCTAATTCCGGCTCTTGTGGCAAATAACCGATGTTAATGTCTGGCTGTGGACGCGCTTCACCGTTATATTCTGTGTCCACCCCTGCCATAATGCGCAGTAAGGTAGATTTACCCGCCCCGTTCAAACCTAATACGCCAATTTTGGCGCCAGGGAAGAAGGATAGGGAAATGTTTTTAAGGATTTCGCGTTTTGGGGGAACCACTTTCCCCACTCGATTCATTGTATAAACGTACTGAGCCATAAGCTGTAAGTGCCCTTAAGATGGGTGGTAATGCTAGGAATAGCTGCAAATTAATAGATTAGGCAGCTAAACGCAAACTAGGCAGGGAAAACAATGTTGATTGATCGACTAATAACAATAAAAAAAGATTCCGTTCGATTATTGCTGGTACTGTTCTTTTTATTTCTATTGGCCACTCAGGTCGCGTCTTTTTATATTCAATATGCCAGCGCTCAGTCACACAACCAGCATGTTGTGGATAACGCCTTATCCAGTTTAGCAAAGCAAACGGCCAATAATATCTATGCGCAAAAGAACAGTATTGCCTCCATTGTTGCTCAATTTCCTTCAGTCTTAGCAGAACTGGAGTCTGGTGAAATACACAGCGACACATCGTCATTAACACAGTCATTAAAGCGAGCCTTGGAGGATTACCATGGCTACTACCTGTTTAACCCTTCATTAGCGCTTGTATCCTCAGATGCTGCTCCTTTGTTCGCAGGGGAAGTGGATCATATTGCCGCGTTTATTAGCGAAACCCTTGTCTCTCAAGGCAGGCCTATATCATTGTTTGCACAGCCCTCTGACGTAGGTATCAGTGTGAGTTTTATTTACGATCTTAAGCCTTATATCGATAAGTCTGCTTACTTCGTGGTGAATCGTAATATCCATGTATATGACCAAATATTGGATAAAAATAACTTTGGCAGCTTTCACATATTGCTAGCGGATACACGCACGGGCCAGATTATTATGAAAGCACAGGCGTCCAATACTTTGAGCCAATCTCGATACATTCAGGATTATCAGCAAGCTGTCCTGGGAGCAACAATGGTTGAAGGGACACCTTGGCAGTTTGTTGCGGTAAAAAAAGAAGGCTACTTTAAAAGTCAGTTGATGAGTTTGCTTGTGCCTAAAGTATTTTTTCTTGCTTTGTATGTGGTGCTGGCACTGGTTACGTTACGTGTGATTGGTCGTATTAAAAATGACAGCGGACAGAAGTTAGCACGGTTCAATCGCAAGTCCCAGCGTGCTGAACAAGCCCTTGATTGCATTGACGAAGTGGTCATCACCACAACATTAAAAGGCAAAATTATTTTTTGTAACAGCTCAGCTGGGCGTTGGTTAAATATAAAAGAAATTGATTCTGTTATTGGTAAATCCATTCAAAAAGTTTTTCCCTTTGAAGGTTTGCCTTGGTTAAAAGCCTGGACGGATAAAAGCGAGGAACCGGGCTTAACTCACTTTGGTGAAGTTTTAGTGGACGTTGATGGTAAATTGGTAACTCTGGATATTAATAAACACTTTTCCTATTTAGAGAAAACGGTACCCACTGTTATCTGGGTGATAAGAGATGTGAGTCGTCAAGCCGCTGATCATGATTTGTTGAATATTAGTCGATCGCGTTATCGCGCACTATATAACGGCAGCGGTATTGGTATGTGGCACATAGATATTTCATTGGTGCGCGAGTGGCTAGCAAATATAAATAATCATAATGTTTATGATTATATTCAAAATCACCCTAAAGAATTTACTGCATTGCGTTCGTCTTTCCACTTAATTGACATTAATGATGCCGCTCTAAAAATTTATAATGGTGCTAGCAAAAGTGAAATACTCGGAAAGATTAGTGAATTATTTAAGCTTTATAATAAAGACTTGATGATCGACATCGCGCAAAAAATTCATGAAAATCAAACGCGTTTTAGTACCGAAATAAAATTCACATCCCTTGATGGTCTGCAACATTACTATTTGGTTAACGGTACACTGGATAGTGTGGGTAAAGATCAAGCCCTGTTAAGTTTTATTAATATTAGTGATCGTATTTCGGCAGAGATGGCCCTAAAAGAAAGTGAAAATTTTTGGGCCAGTGTAATTGAGTCTTTACCCGATCCTATTTATGTTAATGATCTCAATAACAAAGAAACGATTTATAATAGTCGCCACATTGGTGAATTACTTGGTTACACACCGGAGCAAATCAAACAGATCGGTCACTGGAGTGACTTGTTACATAAAGACGATATCGCAAAAGTTGACCCGGCTGAATCAGCACTTAAAACATTAGAGCCTGGTCAAGTTAACGAAACCAATGCCAGAGTAAAACACAATGATGGTAGCTGGCGGATCATGCGTTTTCGCGACACTATTTTTACTCGAGGAGACCTTCAAGAGAATCGTTATTATGTAGGTTCAGCTCGTGATATTACGGATGAGGAGTTCGCTAAGGAACAGCTCTCTCATAGTGAAAGGCGTTATCGTCTTTTAGCAGAGAGCATGTTAGATATTGTATTCACACTAGATAGTCATCTAAAACTCAATTATATCAGCTCTTCAGTGCATCGCATTCTTGGCCATGATTCAGTAAGTGTGTTGAAAAATGGCTTGGTGAATATTCTTACTGAAACCAGTTTTCAATATTTAAAAAGGCAATGTCATGATGATTTAGCGTTAGCCGTCCAAGGGGTTAAAGATTGCGTTCGCACCTTTGATGTGGATGTATTCGCGGCAAACGGTGAACCCATGATACTGGAAATCCAAAGCAGCATTTTGCGCAACGAAGCGAATGATGTTGAAGGTATTTTGGCAACTGGGCGAGATGTTACACAAAAGCGTTTTATTGAAAAAGAAGCGCGCACAGCATCAGAAGTATTTGAGAACTCATCTGAATCCATCATAGTAACAGAAGCCAATGGCCACATTAGTCGAGTGAATAAAGCCTTTACCCACTTGTCTGGGTATCAGCCGAATGATGTGATGAACAATAAACCATTTATATTGTTATCCCCTTCTACCTCACAAGAAACCATCAAAGAGATGAAGTCGTCACTGCAGGAAGATGGCTATTGGCAAGGTGAGTTGCAATACATTAATAAGCGCCAAGAAGTGCGCCCAAGTTGGACTGGTATTACAGCATTAAAGGATGAGGACGGGGCAGTACAAAGCCATATTATTATCTCCTCTGACATTGCTGAGCGAAAAATAACGGAAGCCAGAATCGAAAGGCTGGCCTATTTTGATGGTTTGACAGGACTGCCGAATCGCTCACAAATGCATGAAACACTTGAGCGCTTAATGCTCAACAAAAAACAAATTATTGCACTTTTATTTATTGATCTAGATCGCTTTAAACCGATCAATGACAGTATGGGGCATCCAGTTGGCGACCAAGTATTAAAAGAAGTGGCTAAACGATTAAGTAATGCCATTCGTCCACAGGACTTGGTAGCGCGAATCGGTGGTGATGAATTTACCGTGATCATGTCAGGATTAACGGATACGGAAGAAGCGGTTATGGAGTCCGTTGAAGTATCTGAGCGCATTCTAACGCAACTGGTGCAGCCATTTAAAATTGAAGATAGGCAGCTGTATTTAAGTTGCAGCGTTGGGGTCGCTTTATTCCCTGAAAACGCAGACAGCGGTATGGATCTATTAAAAAATGCAGATACCGCCATGTACCATGCCAAGGCCATGGGTAAAAATAATGTGCAGTTTTATGCCGAGAATATGAATACTCATGCCATGGAACGTTTAGAGCTTGAAAACAACCTGCACCTTGCCCTAAGACGTAATGAGTTTGAATTATTCTACCAAGCTCAGTGGGATACAATCGAAAACAAAATTTGCGGTATTGAGTCGTTACTCAGATGGCGTCGTCCTGGTTTTGGTGTGGTTGGGCCAGATACCTTTATTCCGGTCATAGAAGAAACGGGTTTAATTGTGCCCATTGGGGAGTGGGTGTTGCGTACGGCGTGCGAGCAAATCATTGATTGGCAGGAGGCTGGATTTATCGTGCCCAAGCTTTCGGTGAATTTAAGTGCTCGTCAATTTAAGGATGCACAAATGCTGGATCGTATTTGCCGCATTGTGGATGAAACCGGTGTTGACCCAGAGCTGATCGAGCTGGAGCTGACAGAAAGTATTCTAATGGACGATGTAGACCGTGCACTGGCGGTGCTTAATGAAGCCCGTGCCATGGGATTCCAGCTTTCCATAGATGACTTTGGTACGGGTTACTCGTCTTTAAGTTATTTAAAACAGTTCCCAGTGAATAACTTAAAGATCGATAAAAGCTTTATCAATAACTTACCGGATAACCAAGAAGACGCACAGATCACCCGTACCATAGTGGCCATGGCCAATAACCTAGGGTTAGGGGTGATCGCCGAAGGGGTTGAAAAACAAGAGCAACAAGCCTTTTTACAGCAGGTGGGCTGTCATAAAGTGCAGGGCTATATGTACAGCTATCCGGTGACGGCGGATATTCTGGCCCATGACTTTTTGGATGCCGAGCATGAAGCGTATATGGACTAGATTTTTTATAACCCGTTTGCTTTATTAATGTGCCACCACCAAGCCCAATACATGGCGTTATTTGGGCTTAAAGCGGGTTAAACCCTTTGAAGACTGGCCTATATGAACAATCCTCCATTCCCCTTGATACCCTTTCAAGTGCCAGCCCTGTGTGCTTGATGTACAATGATGCCCAATTCCTCTTAGCTTGGCCTAAATAGGCTAATCTAGGACTCACCAGCTTTATCATTTAACTGAATCACGGGGACTATTATGTTCAAAAAAGACATGAACATTGCGGATTTTGATCCAGCGCTATGGGAAGCCATGCAAGCAGAAGATGTGCGTCAAGAGCACCACATCGAGCTGATCGCTTCTGAAAACTACACTAGCCCTCGTGTCATGGAAGCCCAAGGCAGCCAGCTAACTAACAAATACGCGGAAGGCTACCCAGGCAAGCGTTACTACGGTGGTTGTGAGCACGTTGACGTGATTGAACAGCTGGCCATTGATCGTGCCAAAGAGCTTTTTGGTGCGCCATACGCCAACGTTCAGCCGCACTCAGGTTCACAAGCGAACGCAGCAGTATTCATGGCCCTATGTAAGCCTGGCGACACGATTTTAGGTATGAGCTTGGCCCATGGTGGTCACTTAACTCACGGTGCATCGGTATCTTTCTCTGGTCGTATCTACAATGCCATTCAGTATGGTCTTCACCCTGAAACCGGTGAAATCGATTACGCTGATGTTGAGCGCCTAGCCCTTGAGCACAAACCAAAAATGATCATCGCCGGTTTCTCTGCATACTCTCGTATCGTGGATTGGAATCGCTTCCGTGAAATCGCGGACAAAGTAGGTGCTTACCTTTTCGTCGATATGGCTCACATTGCAGGCTTAGTGGCTGCAGGTGTTTACCCATCTCCAGTAGGTATTGCTGATGTTGTGACGACCACTACGCACAAAACCTTACGCGGCCCTCGTGGCGGCTTGATTCTAGCCAAAGAAGACGAAGAGCTTAACAAGCGTCTTAACTTTGCGGTGTTCCCTGAGTCTCAAGGCGGCCCATTGATGCACGTCATCGCCGGTAAAGCGGTTTGCTTCAAAGAGGCCATGAGCGATGAATATAAAGCGTATCAACAGCAAGTGGTGAAAAACGCGCAAGCCATGGCTGAAGTGTTTATTTCTCGTGGTATTAATATCGTTTCTGGCGGTACAGACGACCACCTATTCTTAGTTGATTTAATCGGCAAAGAATACACAGGTAAAGATGCTGATGCGGCCCTAGGTGAAGCGTACATCACGGTTAATAAAAACTCGGTACCTAACGATCCGCGTTCTCCGTTCGTCACCTCTGGTCTTCGTATCGGCACGCCTGCGATCACGAGCCGTGGCTTCAAAGAAGCGGAGTCTCGTGAGCTAACCGGTTGGATCTGCGACGTACTGGATAGCCTAGAAAATGGCAACAAAGACGAAGTAGCCGCTACTGTACGTGAGAAAGTGAAAGCACTTTGCGCGACATTACCAGTTTACTCTTAATTGGTTAGTAGCTTCACGCTTTATAAAAAGTGTTAAAGAAACCGCGATTAGCTTAAAGGCTATCGCGGTTTTTTATTATTTAATCGACACTCAATCCGTGTTGTTATAACTTTGCTTTAAGGGTTAAGGTTCTAATAAAATTTTCATATAGGTGAATTAAAATGAAGTTATGGTCATGGTTGATGTTATTAATTTTTACAAGTTGTGCGAATACATATGGTGATTTTTTACCGATTGATCTTGATGGAAATTATAGAGATGTCGGTATTCGGGTGGATGCAAGCTACATTGGTAACTTAGCAGCGATTGAACTTGAAAATACGTCCAATGATTTACTGGATTGCAAGGGTGTATTTCATTCTGGTCCAGAGCAGGATGTCATTCGTAGAGTTGTATTGGCGCCAGGTTCTGAAACACTATTATCGGCTAAGTTCTTTCGTCATGTGATTAGGCTGAAAATCAATATAAATTGTGAGGTGTCCTCTTAGGCATATTCGTATAATTTTAATTAGGGTATTCAATTGCCAACTAATACAATCTCCATTACTACCCCGTCTAATCCAG
>NYTP01000126.1 GCA_002683575.1 Bermanella sp. | reverse complement strand
TAAGGCCACACGCTTAGGTTTCAGCTTACTATTAGTATTGCCAGCGTTGATGCCATCTTTCAGTTTTTTGGTCACCACAATCGCCATTTGATTACCTAGACTGTGGCCTGCAATGATCAAGCGGCTCCCTGTATAATCCGCCATGTTATTTTTCAGGCTTTCAAACATGAGTTGCCCTGCATCCTTATTTGGACATGAACGATAGGACCCATTGTGATCGCGCCAGCGCATAGCACGAGGGCCGTTTTTGCTCCAGATTTTAGCTTCGGCATCTTTTACTTCGCCCTCATCTGCAAATTGATTCCAATATAAAATACCCACGTTGTAACCCGCACGGCGCCATGCATAGGCTAAGTCCACATTGGGGCCGCCACTGTCGCTACGATTGAAGGTTTCACGGTTTTTAGTTTGGCTTGAGCCGTTTTGCCAGCCATGAATATAGATGATGGTTGGTGCGCTTTTGTTGTAATACGCATTACTGTGGCCCGCTTGGGCTTTTTGATAATTATCGTTATTTCCGAACCAATACAGGCCATAGTCTAAGTTTTGAAAAATCGATTGTGGGAATACGCCTGGGTAGGCAAGTGTGGCACTGCTCAGTCCTAGACATATCAGCATTAGGGCGACTTTGAATCGTCTCATTGGGGCACCTCGTTATTATATTTATTTTAAGTGTGGCAAATCCCCAGATTAGCCACACATAGAATTAAAGCCATAGCATGAATAAACACCACACAAAAAAAGGCTAAAAAAGGTCAAATAAAAATGACACTCATCGCTTTAGATGAAGGCGTATTTGGACATATGGTTTCAGTCCATCAATGCGTAATATGGCTAAAAAATAATGATAAATGCCATGAAGTTAGTTGTATTTATATTGGGATGGATGATCCCTCTTACCTGTTTTTCCCTACCAGAAAAAACCATATCAACGGATGATTTACGCCAAGGGCCTGTTGCCCTTAATGGCTTGTGGGCGTTTGACTGGCAGGCCCTGCATATAGAAATGAATCGGCCCATGCAAGATGGCTTAAAGCTGCCTGGTTTATGGCATGAGCAAGGTCCTTATGCCCCTCATGGATTTGCCACATTTAGATTGCGCCTGCATATGCCTGTGCAGCAACCTTATTATTTACGTATACCGGATATGCCAAGTGCCATGAGCTTGTGGGTCAATGGAAAATTGAGATTTCAGCGTGGTGTGGTATCTCATACCGTGCAATCGGAGCAGCCAAAATTTGGGCCGGCTGTTATGCCCCTTGAGCCAGCTACCCAGTATGACCTCGTTTTGCATGTGAGTAACTTTCATCATAAAGAAGGCGGGGTGTGGCATAACCTTTTAATATCGGATGCTAAGCACCGCGCAGCGTTACGTGACCAAAGTAAATTACTGGATGCCATGGTATTTAGTTTTTTAGTGTTGGTGTCCATTTACTTATTAGGGCGCAATATCACCCGGTACGGACATGATAGCCATATATTCTTTGCGCTGTTTGTTTGGGCGATTGCCCTGCGAAGTGTGACGGTGGGTGAGCGCATTGCTTATGACTTTATATCGTTCATGAGTTGGCAAAATTGGCAGCGTTTAGAGCACATTCTTTTATTTATTGCATTGCCATTATTTGTGTATTTCTTTCATCGTTTTTTCGATATCAAAAATCAAGTATTTCCCCGCATTATTGCTGTTGTTTCATTTGTGGTTGTGATTGCCACGGTTTTTTTACCGGCAACCGTTTTCACTTGGTTTGGTGAGGTGAATCAAATAATGGGCTTGATGACAGTCGCTTATATTATGATCATGTTGGTTCTTTTGAGAAAACAAAACGCCCCATTTGTGAATTTATTTATGATTAGTTTTATGGGCTGGACGGTATTTGTTATTCATGATTATTTATACACCCATCTGTATATTCAATCTCGGCCATTGGCGCAATTTGGTTTGGTATTTTTTGTGCTGTTTCAGCTTTATATGTTGTGGCTACACAGTCAGCGAGAGTCACGATTATTGTTAAGTGTAAAATCAAGTATTGATCGAAGTGCTGGCCAGATAATGAAAAGATATACGCAATCGAATACTACTAGCCTCTTTACACTTAGGCACTGGCAAGCTTCCATTGATTTTTACACCGGTATTCTTAATCTACCTGTTTATATTGAAGACGATTCAATTCTTTTAAATTGCAGTCAAGATGATCTGCAATCTATTGTTCTAATTCTAACTCGTATGGCCGATCGCGATGGTATTTCAGCCAGTTTATATATAGGTAACGATTCTAAAAATGTGAATTTTGAGGTCATTTTAAATAAAGTCACTAATCAACAAAAAATATTACATGATGAATTGAACGCAGTTCATTATGCTTTAAATACCATGGGCAGTAAGCTTGATATTACGCGGCTATCGAGCTCAACTAAAATGAGCTTTTCAATACCGCGGTATATTGAAGATGAGCATGAGGAAAATGATGAGAAAAAGGTTGAAAATTTAGGCAACGCATTAGCGGAGCCAGTGTTAGTCAACCAAGATTCAACTGGGGTGATCGGGCATACCTTGTCAGAATATTTTCATTTGATTTTGGCTAATATTACTCAAGAAAATATTATTAAATTTCGTCCTAAGATGATTGTTTGGCAAGTTAAAAAATGGGATGCGTATATGATTGAAGATATCAAGCGTATTCGAAGTGAGCACAATGATATACCGATACTATTATTAGTCGATGCATACCATAAAACACAATTAGCCCAGTGTATTCGTATGGGGGTAACCGATTATGTGGTTTCACCGGTGCTACCAGAAGAGTTATTACTTAAAGTACAGCGGCTTAATAGTTCAAGTATGGTTATGCTGCCTGAAAATGAAGATGTGCGTGATGTAACTGTGCAGTTAATTCGCGATGCGATTGATATGTGGCAACGTTACAGTGGGAAGAGTAAAACGGTTTTAGCTGAAAAAAGTGGTTTGTGGCGTGTGTATATGGATGGTAGTACCGCGAAAACACGGACGCTCGATAAGTACCTTTCGGTACAAACATTACCGAAGAACCCACGCTGGGAAACCGTTAATAGAACTGTACACTTTGTGCTGGATCAGTGTGCACTTGATGATAAGGATGAAAAAAAATTAAACCATCAATTATCGGTATTTAATCGTTTATTAGCCAACTAAGTGAGCTAAAAAAGCACCTATAAGCGGATGCAATATCCGTTTGTAGGTGCTTAATCCTATCAGCTTGATGAATTAATTTAGCACTTAGCGTCCAGTTTCTCTTTAAGCACCTTATTCACCATGCCTGGGTTCGCAGAGCCTTTCGATGCTTTCATGACCTGGCCTACAAAGTAACCAATCATTTTGCCGCGTTTATCCGGCTCTGCCGAGACATATTGCTCAACCTGTTTAGGACTGTTAGCAATGACATCGTCGACAATGGCTTCAATGGCGCCGCTGTCGCTCACTTGTTTTAAACCAAGTGAATCGATCAGTGCATCTACGTCGTCACCTTTTTCTTCCCACAGTGCAGCAAATACATCTTTACCACCCTTGCTAGAAATAGTGTTGTCGATGATGCGAGCAATCATCGCACCCAGCTGTGCGGCGCTCACAGGGCTATTTTTAATATCCACTTCGTTTTTATTTAACGCCGCAGATAATTCTCCCATTACCCAGTTAGCAGCCAGTTTATAGTCGCCACAGGTTTTAGCCACGGCTTCAAAATAGTCGGCCATTTCACGAGTTGCAGACAGTACGCCCGCATCGTATTCGCTTAAACCGTTTTCATCCATTAAACGCTGTTTTTTCTGGTCGGGTAATTCGGGTAATGAATCACGAATGGTTTGAATGTATTCGTCATCAATAACAACGGGTAGCAAATCCGGGCAAGGGAAGTAGCGATAATCGTTGGCCACTTCTTTTGAGCGCATGGAGCGGGTTTCCATTTTATTGGCATCAAACAAACGTGTTTCTTGCGTGATGGTGCCACCATCTTCAAGAATATCCATTTGGCGTTCGATCTCAACGTTTATGGCTTGTTCAACAAAACGGAAACTGTTTACGTTTTTGATTTCAGTGCGAGTACCGAATTCTTCTTGGCCTTTTGGACGCAAAGATACGTTACAGTCACAACGCATTGAACCTTGTGATAAATCGCCATCACAAATGCCTAGGTAGGTTACGATGCTGTGCATTTTTTTGAAGTAGGCAACTGCTTCTTTGGCGCTGCGAATTTCTGGCTCGGATACAATTTCAATTAACGGTGTACCAGCACGGTTTAAATCAATACCGGATTGTCCATGAAAGTCTTCGTGTAATGATTTACCGGCGTCTTCTTCTAAGTGCGCGCGGGTAACATTAATGCGACGAGTGCTGCCGTCTTCCAAGGTAATGTCTATATGACCCATACCCACAATTGGATGATGCAATTGTGTGGTTTGATATCCCTTTGGTGAATCCGGATAAAAATAGTTTTTACGATCAAATACAGAAACTTTGCCGATCTCTGCATCAATGGCGCAACCGAATTTAACCGCCATGGCTAAAGCTTGTTCGTTAAAGACAGGCAATACACCGGGTAAACCTAAATCTAACAGAGAGGCTTGTGTATTAGGTTCTGCACCAAATGCGGTGCTTGAGCCTGAAAATATTTTTGACTTGGTGGCCAACTGAGCGTGAATCTCAAGACCGATGACTACTTCCCATTCCATAATAGAATTCCTTATTCGATACCTTGAGGTGCTGCATTGTGAAAATCGGTGACTTGCTGAAACTTGTGCGCCGCATTTAACATATCGGCTTCACGCCAGTAATCGCCCATAATTTGTAAACCAACAGGTAAACCATTGATTAAACCAGCCGGAATGGACATGCCAGGTAAACCCGCAAGGTTACAAGATAGGGTGAATTTATCTTCCATATACATCTCAACGGGGTCTCCTGACTTTTCACCGGCTTTAAATGCTGGTGTCGGGGTGACAGGGCCCATGATGAAATCCACGTCTTCAAATGCTTTAACAAAATCATTTTTAATTAAGCGACGAATTTTTTGAGCCTTCACATAATAGGCATCGTAAAAACCCGTTGATAGCGCATAGGTACCGATCATGATGCGACGTTTTACTTCGTCACCAAACCCTTCACCACGTGAACGCTTGTATAAATCTTCAACATCTTTTGGATCGTCACAGCGATAACCAAAACGCACACCGTCCATACGAGATAAATTGGCGGAGCATTCAGCCGGTGCCACAACGTAGTAAGCTGGAATGGCAAGATCAGTACTTGGTAAAGAAATTTCTTTAACGGTGCAACCTAGTTTTTCAAATTCAGCGATGGCATTCATTACAGCCTGTTTCATTTCTCCATCTAAGCTTTCAGGGAAAAACTCTTTTGGTAGGCCGATCACTTTGCCTGCAAGCTCATTGTTTAGCGTGGCGGTGTAATCCGGTACGTCTTGTTCAATGCTGGTGCTGTCTTTTTCATCAAAGCTGGCCATCACGTTAAGCATCATGGCAGCATCTTCCGCGGTGCGAGCCATCGGGCCAGCTTGGTCAAGGGAAGATGCGTAAGCAATCATGCCCCAACGAGAGCAGCGACCGTAGGTAGGCTTTAAACCGGTTAAGCCACAAAGAGCAGAAGGCTGACGAATAGAGCCGCCGGTGTCTGTGCCGGTGGCGGCCGGTACTAAGCGAGCAGCAACGGCCGCGGCAGAACCTCCGGATGAGCCACCAGGAATAGTCTCATGATTCCATGGGTTTTTTACTGGGCCAAAAAAAGAGGATTCGTTGGATGAACCCATGGCGAATTCATCCATGTTGGTTTTGCCAAGACAAACGGCGCCTTGCGCTTTCATGTTCGCAACAACAGTAGCGTCATAAGGGGGAACAAAATTCCCCAACATTTTTGAGCCACAGGTGGTGAGGGTACCATCGGTACAAAAGATGTCTTTGTGTGCGAAAGGCACACCGGTCCAGGTCGATGCGTCACCAGCGGCGCGACGTTCATCGGCGGCCTTGGCGTCTGCAAGTGCTTGCTCTGGGGTGACCGTGATGAAGCTGTTAAGGCCATTATCGCCTTTATCAAGCTGTTCAATGCGATCGAGAAAGTGCTGGGTGATTTCAACGCTGGTGAAATCACCGGCTTCGAGACCTTTGGATATTTGGGTCAAAGTGAGGTTATGTAAGGCCATGATCAATTACTCTACAACTTTAGGTACTAAAAATAGGCCGTTTTCTTGCGCAGGTGCGTTGGCCATATATTTCTCGCGTTGGTTTTCTTCGCTAACAACGTCGGCACGTAAGCGCTGAACCGCATCGGCTGGATGAGCAAGAGGCTGAACATCGTCAGTATTGACGGCATTCATTTGCTCCACGAGCGCCAGAATGCTGCTCAGTTCTTCTTGGTACTGGCCGATATTGTCTTCGGCGATGGCTAAGCGGGCTAAATCCGCAATATTGGTGACATCTGAACGATCAAGCGCCATGGTATTTTCTCTGCCTTTTTGGGCTATAAATATAAAGTATGTGAAAGGGGTATAACTTAACACATTTGTGCCTTGCCCAAAAAGCCCGCCGTTGATAGTCTAAGCAGCAAAATAATAGTCTCTACGTTACATTGGAAATACCGGATGTTTAAAAAACTCAGAGGGATGTTCTCAAGCGACCTTTCGATCGACCTTGGAACAGCAAACACTCTTATCTATGAACGCGAGAAAGGCATTACCTTAAACGAGCCTTCAGTTGTGGCCGTTCGTAGTCAGGGTAGCCAAAAAACAGTGGCTGCTGTGGGTCACGACGCTAAGCGTATGCTGGGTCGTACGCCGGGTAATATCCAAGCCATTCGTCCACTTAAAGACGGTGTGATCGCAGACTTCCAAGTGACTGAAAAAATGCTGCAGCACTTTATTAAAAAAGTGCATGAAGACAGTTTCTTCACACCAAGCCCACGTGTATTGGTGTGTGTGCCATGTAAATCCACGCAGGTTGAGCGTAAAGCCATCCGTGAATCTTGTATTGGTGCTGGTGCACGTAAGGTATATCTAATTGAAGAACCAATGGCAGCCGCCATTGGTGCAGGCCTACCGGTTGAAGAAGCCAGCGGTTCCATGGTTGTTGATATCGGTGGTGGTACTACGGAAATCGCCATTATTTCTCTGAATGGTGTGGTTTATAGTGAATCCGTAAAAGTCGGTGGTGATAAGTTTGATGAGTCCATCGTGACGTATGTGCGTCGTAATTATGGCTCATTAATTGGTGAAGCCACGGCTGAGCGCATTAAACAAGAAATCGGCACAGCCTACCCTGGTGGTGAAGTACGTGAGATTGATGTGCGTGGTCGTAACCTGGCTGAAGGTATCCCGCGTTCATTTACATTGAACAGCAATGAAATCCTAGAGGCGCTACAAGAGTCTCTTGCTGCGATCGTGCAAGCGGTGAAAAGTGCCCTTGAGCAATGTCCGCCAGAATTGGCGTCGGATATTGCCGAACGCGGTTTAGTGTTAACCGGTGGTGGTGCAATGCTACGTGACCTTGATAAGTTATTAAGCGAAGAAACCGGTTTGCCTGTGATTGTGGCTGATGATCCACTGACTTGTGTTGCTCGTGGTGGCGGTCGTGCCCTTGAAACCATGACAGACCAGCAACTTGATCTGTTGGCCCACGAATATTAATTTCGTTGTTGGCGCCAGTTGTCGGTCAAATCCTGTCGAAAATGCGTAATCCGCGAGGGTTACGCATTTTGTACGTACAGCTCGATGAGACGATTTCTAACCATTAAAGAAGTCTTAAGGAGCACACCATTAAAGGTATTTTCAGTTCTGGCCAAGCCATCAATGCTCGCATGCTTATGGCAGCGCTTATTTGTATTGCGCTCATGTCGGCCGATAAATACTTAGAACCTGTTCAGCATGTGCGCAGTTTACTGGGGTATTTCATTACGCCCGTACAATGGGTGTCTGGCATTCCAGGTCAATTAGGTGTTTGGGCTGAAAAGTCCGCTTTCAGTCGAGCCAGTCTTCAAGAAGAAAATGATCGCCTTCGTAATGAATCCCTCGTTTTAAAGCAAAAAGTTCAGCAAATGGTTTCCATGCGAGCTGAAAATAATCGTTTACGTGAACTGCTGAACGCCTCTGAATTACTCGATGATAAAGTCCAGGTAGCTGAATTAATTGGTGTGGACCCGGACCCCTATACCCATCACATCATCATTAATAAAGGTGAAAAACACGGTGTTTTTGTCGGTCAGCCTATTTTGGATGCCCAGGGTTTAATGGGGCAGGTGATAGAAGTATTGCCGTATACCAGTCGGGTTCTATTGCTGGCGGATAGTAACCATGCGATTCCGGTACTGGTAAATCGTAACGGTATTCGTGCTATTGCAGTGGGGGCTGGTCGATTAGATGAATTGGCGCTGATATATGTGCCGGATACGGCAGATATCAAAGAAGGGGACCTTTTGGTGAGCTCTGGTTTGGGCTCCCGTTATCCTCGTGGTTACCCTGTAGGCACGATTACTAAGGTCGAACACGACCCAGGTGAGCCATTTGCGATTGTCTCGGCAAAACCCTCTGCCCAGCTTGACCGTTCTCGTTATGTTTTATTGGTTTTTTCTAAAGATAGCCAGTTACCTGAACCTCAAATTCAAGCGGAGGTGCAGCCATGATTCGCGCATATTCGGTCATCTTACCCACCTTCTTTTTTGCTTTAGTTTTGGCCGCTTTCCCTATGCCAAGGTTGATCGATTACATTCGCCCTGAATGGGTGGCCATGACGGTGATTTTTTGGGTACTGATGAGCCCAACAAAAGCCGGTATTTTTTTAGCCTTGTTTATGGGGCTATTGTTAGATGTACTGCATGGTTCGTTGCTAGGCCTTAATGCTTTAGCCATGAGCATCATGGCGTACTTGGTTTTATTGCTGCATTCGCGCATGCGCTTATACAACCCTTTGCAGCAGAGCTTTTTGGTGTTTATTTTAATTGGACTGTTTTTGTTAGTGCGTTTCTGGAGTGAGTCTATTGTCATTGGTCAAGGTAAAACCGCATTGCTTTGGCCTTCTGTAGGCAGTGCGTTGATCTGGCCTCTTTGGTACAACTTACTATTGGCGGTGCGCCAATATTTTAGGGGCTAACATGGCAGATTTATTATTAGCCTCTGCCTCCCCTCGACGCCGTGAACTGCTAGAGCAGATTGGTGTCAGCTTTATAAGTGAGCCACAAGATATTGATGAAACCCCTTTGCTCGATGAATCACCAGAGGCCTATGTCGAGCGACTAGCACGCGAAAAAGCGCAACAAGGGGCGCAACAATCCAGCTTGCCTGTGTTGGGTTCTGATACCTGCGTGGTATTGGACGGTGAGATTTTAAGCAAACCAAACACTAAGGCAGATGCATGTGCCATGTTGTCACGATTGTCTGGGCGCAGTCATCATGTATTAACGGCCATTGCGATTTGCACGAATAAGCTAGGCGAGCCTGAGTTAATGAGCCAGGTGGTGAGTACCGAGGTGCAGTTTAACCCACTTGCGCCAACTCAGATTGAAGATTATGTCGCCACGGGTGAGCCCATGGATAAGGCCGGCGCGTATGGCATTCAAGGTAAAGCGGCGGTGTTTGTCGCCGGTATTGTGGGCAGCTATAGCAACGTAGTTGGCTTGCCCTTGATGGAAACCGCTCAGTTATTACAGCACTATAATGTGCCTATTTGGCAGGATTAACGGCCACAACGCTTTCAATTTAACGTGTCGATTTCGACCCTTAACAGCAGTCTAATCATGAATACGGAAATCTTATTAAATGTGACACCCACAGAAACCCGTATGGGGCTTGTGGAAAACGGCGTGCTGCAAGAAGTGAATATTGAGCGCAGCAATCGCAGAGGCATTGTTGGTAATATTTATATCGGTAAGGTCGTGCGTGTACTGCCTGGTATGCAGGCAGCGTTTGTTGAAGTAGGCCTTGAACGTGCTGCGTTTATTCATGCGGCTGATGTGCAGGGGCCTGTAAAAGATAGTGATGCGGCTCGCCGTCAGCCTGATGCGATTACCAGCTTGCTACATGAAGGCCAAGATTTAGTGGTACAAGTCACTAAAGATCCTATTGGCACCAAGGGTGCCCGCTTAACCACACATTTATCGATTCCCTCGCGTTACCTTGTTTTTATGCCGCACACTCAACATGTTGGCATCAGTCAGAGAATTGAAGACGAGGGTGAGCGTGAACGTTTGCGCGCTCTGGTTCAGTCTTGCATGGAGGCCGAAGGTCTCAATGATCAATGTGGTTTTATTTTACGTACAGCTGCTGAAGGCGCAGGTGAAGAGGAAATATTACTCGATACTCGCTACTTACAACGGGTATGGAATAAGGTCCAAGAGCGAATCACTACGGTGAAAGCCCCCGGTATGATCTATGAGGAACTACCGCTACACCTTCGTACTTTTAGGGATTTTATTCGCCCAGAAATCCATAAGGTATTGATCGATTCACGTGAAAACTTTCAAAAAGCACAAGAGTTTTCACACTCGTTTGTTCCAGAGGTGACCGATAAACTGGAATACTACCCTGGTGAGCGGCCTATTTTTGATCTTTATGGCGTTGAGGATGAAATCCAAAAAGCCCTGGAGCGTAAGGTACAGCTGAAATCCGGTGGCTACCTTATCATTGATCAAACCGAGGCCATGACCACAGTTGATGTGAATACGGGTGGATTTGTGGGCCATCGTAATTTAGAAGAAACAATTTTTAAAACCAACTTAGAGGCGGCAACTGTGATTGGTCGTCAATTACGTTTACGTAATCTAGGTGGCATTATTATCCTCGATTTTATTGATATGGAAGACCCAGAACACCAGCGACAAGTGCTGCGTATGCTGGAAAAGGTATTGGAAAAAGACCACGCTAAAACCAAGATTTCTCAAGTATCCGAGTTAGGGTTAGTGGAAATGACCCGTAAACGTACCCGAGAAAGCCTTGGGCAAATGTTATGTGAGCCGTGCCCTCATTGTGATGGGCGTGGTGATATTAAAACCGCTGAAACAGTATGTTATGAAATCTTCCGTGAGCTGCTAAGAGAGGCGCGTGCTTATGACGCATCGGCTTATTTGGTTCTAGCGTCGCAAAATGTGATTGATTTATTGCTTGATGAAGAAAGTCAAAGTGTTGCTGACTTAGAAAACTTCATAAACAAAACGATTAAATTACAAGTAGATCCTATGTACAGCCAAGAGCAATACGACTTGATCCTGCAATAATCTCACATGAAGAAAAACACATTAAAGCAAGGATTGACCGCATTTAATTTATTGTTTGTTGCAACTTTCATGGTGCTGGCCTTGTACAGTGCCATAGGGCAGCAGATCTTTCCGTATATTGGTCAATATCGTGCTTCGTTAGAAACCTATCTTGGCCAGCAACTGGACGGTGATGTCAGCATTCGTCAGCTCAGTGGTGGCATGGATATTCTCACGCCTTCGGTTCATATTGAGGGTGTCACGCTTCATACCGATGACTACCCTGATCAACCTAAGGTATCCATAGCCGCCATTGATGCGGTTTTAGATCCCCGTTCTTCATTGTTTAATCTTACCCCTGTATTTAAAAGTGTCAGGCTTTCCGGCTTATATGTGCGCGTAGATGGCGACAATAAAAAACCGAAACAGCCCATTGAAGACGATGACATCAAGCTCATTAAACAGCTTATTGAAAGTCTATTGCTACAACAGCAAGTTGAGCTAAATAATGTGACAGTGGAAAACATCCGTGAAAATGAAACCAAAATTTTGCAACTAGATCATCTGGTGATGACGGGTGATGGTTTTAACCGGTTAATAACCGGTAATGTATCATACGGTAATGAAAATAAAGTCAATGCCGGTCTTAGGCTTTACAGCCAAGGCAGCCCCTTTAAATTGGATACATTTTATGCGAGAGGGGCATTGGATCTACCAGATTTAGATGTGGATTATTGGTTTAATGAGATATTTGATGTATCGCTGTTTAAATCGTTTTCGGCATCCGCACAATTACGTTTTGAATTTAAAGATAGGTTATTAAATTACAGTAAGTTGTCTGTCGCCAGCCCAAGTGTGTACGTCAACGATGGGCGAAAAATTGATGCAGTGAATGCGACAATTTGGGCAAAACAAAAATCAGTCGATGATTGGCGGTTTTGGCTAGAAGATAGCAACTTCAAGTTAAAAAATAAAACATGGGAATTTAATGATCTTGCGGTAGGTATATCAAAAACCATGCAAGGCAGTCGTTGGCAGACCTACCTTAAGTCCATGGATGTCAGTTACTTACATGAGTTCCTTTCCAAGGTGAACCTGATACCAACAGAATTGAAACCGCTTTTAACCGAATTAGCGCCTATTGGTTCTGTTGAAGACATGAATATCATCATGCAAAACAAAGCAGATGGTCAAACGTCGTTTACAGTCGCTGGTGAAATCAAAAATGTATCTACCCAAGCAAGTGGCGGTATTCCTAGCCTTACCAATATTAATGGTGTCATTGCGGCAAATGAAAAAAACGGCCGTGTGCAGTTTGATGGCCCACAGGTAACGATTAATTTTCCTGACATTTATGAGTCACCGTTTTATTTCCCTAACGCAAAAGGGCAAGTGGATTGGTTTATTACCGATGAAGGCGTTCGCTTAGTTGGGGATGGCCTATCCCTTGAAATGGCCAATGTTGAAAACATTATGGGCGGCTTTAAGGTTTGGCTATTTGATAAAACGTCTCTTGAGGACAAGCTTGAACTCAATTTATCACTCACTAACGCTGATGTGGCAGTACATCATGCTCTTGTGCCTAAAATTGTGTCAGAGGATTTGAGGGACTGGCTAGATCAGTCTTTATTAGCGGGTAAGGCTAATAGTGGGCAATATTATTTATTTACAGGTCTTGATAAAAACAGTGCTAGTCAGTCTGAATTGCAATTAAATTTATCTAAGGCCGCCCTTCAATATTTACCACAATGGCCTGTCGTATCTGATATTAACGGAAACTTATTTGTTAAAAATGATCGTGTTTATGCCAATATAAATCAGGCTTTAAGCCTTGGTGGTGACGTGTCTAGTACACAGATTATTTATGATGGTATAGATAGTAATACGCTTTGGGTTAAGGCTAATGTGGATGGATTAGCATCAGAAGGATTTAGCTATTTTCAGCATACGCCCCTTCAAGCGGTGGTGAATAATGTGATGGATCCATGGAGTATGACTGGTAAACATGTTACTCAATTAGGCTTGTCTATACCGTTGAATGGGGGTGGTAATTCAATTGGCGCCGATATCAATACACGCTTGACGCAAGCTAGTTTGAATTTAGCCGATATTGGTTTAAGTTTTGACCAGACTCATGGTTCAATTCGATACCGCACAAGTGAAGGGCTAAGTGCATCTGCAATACAATCTAATCTTTGGCAGCAACCACTTATCGTGAATATTGACTCCGTAGTACACGAGGTTGGATTTTCGTCGGACATTGCTTTTAAAGGTAATTTAGAAACGACTCGTTTAAAGCAATGGCTGAATTTACCGCTACTTGAGCCTATTACCGGCAATGCGCTTGTATCAGGATACTTTAAAATTAGTGGAGAAAAAAACGGCTTTACAGGTTTAGAAATCAGTAGTGATTTAAAAGGTATTGATGTTGCACTCCCTGAGCCGTTCGCTAAGCAGGCAAACTCAGCTCAACCTTTTAAAATGAAAATGGCCCTTGATGATGGGCAAAAAATCAAATTGTCATACTCTGACAATTTGAACTTGGCGCTGCATTTAAAGCAAGGTGGTGTTCAGTCAGGGCAAATTTATTTAGGGTCAACCGAAGCATACATACCCAATACCAAGGGCATTGAAGTACTTGGACATGTTAGCCAAATTAACGCGAATGAATGGTTGAATTTATTCCAGAGTCTTCAACCGAACACAGCTAACCACAATGATACCCAGGTAAGCCGTGAATCAAGTTCACTTGTGCGTAAAGTGGATATCAGTTCTGATTTAGTTGTTTACGATGATTATGAATTTGAGCAAGTATCCACACAAGTAAGTCCCCGAGGTAACGCTTGGGATATAAATATTCAGGCGCCTATCGCAAAGGGTTTGGTGACGTGGTCTGAAGGTGAACCTATTGCATTAGATCTAGATTATATTCACTGGCCTGCACTTAATGAATCGGATGATAAAGCAGCTAAAGAAGTCGATCCGTTAGTCAATGTTTTTCCAAGCATGTTTACCGATCTGGACTTAGAAGTTGATGAGATTTTTCTTGGCCCAATAAACTACGGTTCTTGGCAAGGAAAAGTGCGTAGTAAAGGGGATACATTATCGATTACAGAAATCGACGGCACTATTAAAAAACTGGCTGTAAAAGGTCAGGTGAGTTGGGTGAAATCGGTGGATGAAACGCAATTACAAACAACATCTTTACAACTTAAGTTAGCCAGTAATGACGTAGGTGGTATCCAGAAAGCGTGGCGCAGTAAGCCTGTCATCGAGGCCAAGAATGCAAAAGTAAATCTAGATTTTAAATGGCAGGCTAGCCCAGCAGCTATTCAATCCCATTTGTTAAATGGGCAAGCCAGTGTTTCATTACGAGATGGTCGTTTCTTAGAGGCTGGAGATACCGGCGCGTTGAGTGCATTTGGCATTTTGAATTTTTCAGCAATTGGAAGGCGCCTACGTTTAGACTTTTCAGATGTATACCAAAGCGGTTTACACTTTGACTCCGTCTCTGGAAAGGTCAATGTCAATGATGGTGTTATGACGATTGTAGACACATTAGATATTAAAGGGCCTTCAGCTAAATTTTCGGCTAGCGGAACGGTTAATTTAAATACAAAAGCCCTTAAGCAAGAACTCTCTGTGACTTTTCCTATTACCAGTACACTTCCTTTTGTAGCTATCCTAGCAGGATTTGCACCACCTGTGGCGGCATCATTGTTTGTTGGTGAACAGCTAGTTGGTGATCAAATTGAAAAATACACCAGTGCTACTTATAAATTAGATGGTACTTGGGATGAGCCAAATTTAAAGTTAATGAAACGATTTGATAATGATATTGAAGGTAAGCAAGACCAAGGCTTCTGGTATCGAATGAAAGATTTTTTTGGGTTAGGAGAAAAAGAGTAATGCGTTGTGCCGTTATTCAAATGACCAGTGGTAAAGATGTTGATGCTAACCTAATGCAAGCTGAGGTATTACTTAAACAAGCATCAGAAAAGGATGCTGACTTGGTCGTATTACCTGAAATGTTTGCTTGTCTTGGGGTGACTAATCAATTCGAATTAGCGTGCAATCGTTTTACACCTGAAGATGTCATTCATACCGTTTTGGGTTGGGCTAAGCAATTTAAACTTAATATTGTAGCGGGTTCAGTTCCTTTAATAGATGAAAGTAACAAACAATCTGAAAAAGTATTAGCGGCTTCATTAGTGTGTTCTCGTGACGGCGAAATAATGGCGCAATACAATAAAATACATTTATTTGATGTTAACGTGGCGGATGAAAAAGGCCGTTATAAAGAGTCGGATACGTTTATCGCAGGTAATGATGCGAAAACAGTGATGGTTGATGGGCATCAGCTTGGTTTAAGTGTTTGTTATGACGTACGTTTTCCAGAACTGTACCAGCAGTATCAGTCGCAGGGTTGTGAATTGATTACAGTCCCTTCGGCTTTTACTTATGAAACAGGGCGGGTGCATTGGGAAATATTATTACGTGCTAGGGCAATTGAAACACAAAGCTTTGTGTTAGCGGCTAATCAGGTGGGGGTTCATGAGGATGGCCGCAAAACCTGGGGGCAAAGTATGATCGTTGCACCTAATGGTGAGATCCTTGCGCAAGGGGATAATGAAAAACCACAAGTCATATTTGCAGATTTGGATTTTGATTTTCTTGAGCAATGTCGAGCTAACATGCCCATTCAGCAACACAAAAAGCTTACGTGAATACACGAAAGCTTTTTGTTTAAACCGCGGCGGTTGTTTGAATTAGGTGTTTAGCTTGGGTAAAAAGTCTTAATAAATAAGAATAACTTACGCGCTGCACTTTTCCCCATTTTAGCTTGTGCCGCATCAGGATTGGCTAGTTTCTCTTCATGCTCCTTGGCCGCATTACGAATCAATTGGCGAAGATGCTGAATATCCGAGACCTCGAATTGCTCACAAAATTCACTTAATGCGTCTTTTCCTTCTGTGATTAAACGGTCACGCCATTTTTCTTGCTGGTGTAAGACTCGGTTGTACTCTTCGCTACTGGGGTCTTGTTTATCGATGGCTAATTTCACCGCTTCGATATCTTCCGAACGCATAACACGGCCCACGTATTGAAGGTGCCTGCGTTTGGCTTCGTTCTTCTTAATACGATCCCATTCCGCTACGGCCTCTATCATCGTTGCGCTGAGTGGTAGGGTTTTTAATTGCTTTTTAGGTAGTTCACAAATACGTTTGCCGAGCTCTTGTAGGGCATGCATTTCGCGTTTAACCTGGGATTTACTTGGGCCTGAATACTCTTCAAACTGATCGTCTTCGTGTTCGCTCATGGGGAAACCAATAATGTTTATAAATAAAAGCTAGCGGCTAAACCTAAAAATGCAAAGAAGCCCACTACATCGGTAATGGTGGTCAATACAACCCCACCGGCGAGTGCCGCATCGATATTGAGTCGTTTTAGCAAGATAGGTAAGAAGGCACCGGCCAAAGCCGCTACCACTAAATTAATCACAATGGCGATAGCGATAATCACCGAGATTTGTATGTCTTGAAACCAAACATAAGTGGCTAGACCAATCACAATGGCCCAAAGTATACCATTGCTAAGGCCCACTAGCAGTTCTCGATTAAGAAGCCATCCAATGTTGTTTGAGTCGATGTGACCGATGGCTTGGCCACGAATCACCAGTGTTAGGGTTTGACTGCCGGCAATGCCGCCCATGCTGGCAACAATGGGCATAAGTACAGCCAGAGCAACGACGGTGTTAATGGTATCTTGAAACAAGCCAATGACCGCACTGGCTAAAAAAGCAGTGAGCAAGTTGATACCTAGCCAAACGGCACGACGACGGCTGGTTTTAAATGCCGGCGCAAAGGTATCTTCATCTTCATCAAGACCGGCCATGCTCATTAATGAGTGATCGGCCTCTTCACGAATAACATCCACCACGTCATCGATGGTTATACGGCCAAGTAATTTGAATGTATGTTCGTCTACAACGGGGGCTGAAATTAAATCGTGACGCTCAAACAATTGGGCCACTTGAGTATCGGGCATATCAGCACGAATGGTAATGATGTCAGTATTCATCACTTCACGCACTGTGGTGTCTGCATCACTCACCAGAATTTTATTAATCGGCAGCACACCAATGAACTCGTCACGGCGGTTGACCACTAATAAGTTATCCGTCATGTCCGGCAGGGTTCTGTGACGACGAAGGTAACGCAATACAACTTCAAGGGTAATATCGGGCCGCACCGTCACGGTATCGGTGTTCATTAAGCCACCGGCACTGTCTTCTGGGTAAGACAAGATGGCTTCGATACGAGCACGATCTTGCGAGTCCATGGTGGTTAGGACTTCTTGAGTAACGGTATCAGGTAATATTTGCAGTAAGTCAGCGATATCATCGGTATCGAGGTCTGACATGGCGTTGGCCATTTCCTGCACACTCATTTGGTTTAACAACCAGCCTTGTAGCTCGTCATTTAAGTGTTGCAGTACCTCACCTTCGTTTTCTTCGTCGATGAGATCCCAAAGCAGTTTACGTTCTTTTGGCGGGGTTGATTCTAATAAGTGCGCAACATCGGCTGCCTGCAGGTCACTATTAAGTATTCGACGTACTTGTGCCAAGGCCCCACTTTCTAGTGCGACACCCAGATGTACCAGCTTGCTGTGTTTATGTTGGCCCCTAGACATAATGCTATCTCTTTAAATCAGCGTGGGATTGTACCCATAAAGGCGGTAGCAGGCTACGACCCTTAGTTAAAAGTGTAGCCTAGAAGATTGATTTAATGAGGGTTTTACGAAGAAGGGTTATTCACCTTCACCAAAGTAATCGTTAATCAGTTCCTGCAGTGCACTCATGGCGGCTTGCTCATCGTCGCCATGGACTTTTAGTAGAACTTCAGAGCCTTGGCTAGCGGCGAGCATCATGACGGACATGATGCTTTTACCATCCACTTCTTTTCCATTAAAACTGATTTTTACTTTGCTGGAGAACGCACTGGCAGTGGAGACCAATTTTGCAGCAGCCCGTGCATGTAAACCCAATTTATTTATTATTGTGATGGAGTTTTCAAGCATATCAATACAAGCATATAGGGATAGAAGGGCTACCATATCGGCCAAACACCCTTGTGTCTAGCGAATTGCGGTGGACACAAGTTTATTGGTTTAGCTCGCGATGGCGAAGCTGTACATTGGCAAATTCATTTTGATAAGCGGCTAACAAGCGTTCAGCCATATAAACGCTGCGATGTTGTCCTCCGGTACAGCCAATACTAACGGTCATGTACGTGCGATTGTTGGCTTCAAACTGAGGTAACCACTTCTTTAAAAAATCTTGGATGTCATTAAACATGGCGTTGACGTGCTCATCATCTTGTAAGAAAGCCTGAATCTGAGGGTCTTGGCCTGTAAATTGACGCAGGGTCGGGTCCCAATATGGGTTGGGCAGACAGCGAACATCAAATACAAGATCACTGTCTTTTGGAATGCCGTGCTTAAAACCGAATGACTCAAACAATAATGACATGTCGCCACCTTGTTTTTGAACGACCCGTTCTTTGATCATACTACGAAGCTGGTGCATGGATAAATGGGTGGTATCGACGGTAAGATCAGCCATGTCGGCAATGTGTTGTAAAACGTTTTTTTCTCGGTCAATTGCTTCGAGCAGCGGAACATCTGGTCCCGTTAGTGGGTGCTTACGACGGGTAGCACTAAAGCGGGTAAGCAGGGTGTCACTATGAGCATCGAGGTAAATAATTTCCAGCTGGCATTGTTTGCGATCTAGTTGGTTAACGATACCGGAGAAATTAGCTAAGTCCGCTTGAATATTGCGCGCGTCAATACTCACCGCCACGGAGTTCATCTGGCCTTGGCCTGATTGAATTTGGTCAAGTAAGTTTTGTAAAAGCCCAACCGGAAGGTTGTCTATACAATAAAACCCCAAGTCTTCTAGTAGATCAAGGGCGGTACTTTTACCAGAGCCACTGCGTCCACTGATGACCACAAGTTTCATAAATAACCTTATCAATAACTTTTTTAAGCGATGGCGAGCTGATACAGCTCATCTTGTGTTTTAGCGCTGCGTAAAGAGGATCGATACTCTTCTTGGCTGAATTTTTGAGCCAGCATACTTAGTGTTTGCAAATGCTGCTCGGTGGCTTCGGCTGGAACCAGTAATACAAAGACAATATCAACCGGTTTACGGTCGATGGCATCAAAATCAATGGGTTCATCTAGAATAAATAATGCCCCCACAGTGCCTTCACACTCCTCAAGGCGAGAATGAGGAATCGCAATGCCTTCACCGATTCCGGTGCTGCCTAGCTTTTCCCGAGCAATCAGGCGCTCATAAATATCATCCGCTTGAGCATCTTCAATAGCCGATGAAAGGAACTGACTAATGTGCTGAATGAGTTTCTTTTTACTGCTGCAATGCGCACCCAATTGGGTGCGCGCAGGGGTTAAGATATTTGAAATACTAGAGGTCATATTGAGTTAATGGCTGTTTCCATGGCGGTGGTTAACCATTTTTTCTTTGTGTTTAAGAAGTTGGCGATCTAATTTGTCGGTCATGCCATCAATGGCAGCGTACATATCATCATGGTCGGCATTGGCGTGGAGTTCAGCGCCTGATACATGCATGGTGGCTTCGGCCTTTTGAGTGACTTTTTCGACGGTGAGTGTTACTTGCACATTGGTAATATTATCAAAGTGTCGCTCCAGTTTTTCTACCTTGGAGTGGACATAGTCCTTAAGGGCTTGAGTCACTTCAACATGGTGGCCGCTGATATTGATTTGCATAGATGGCTCCTACTGTCGGCACTCCGAAATTAGAGTGCGTGAATGTGCAGATAACCTTAAGTATAGGCTACCGGCTAAAACCAGTGTAGCAGTTCACCAAAAACTCTTTGGTGAACAATTAAACCAAGCGTTTGCGCTCGTTTGATGGCGGTATGTGCATCGCCTCACGGTACTTGGCTACGGTTCTACGTGCAACCTTGATGCCTTCTTCTTCTAGGATGTTGGCAATTTTACTGTCGCTCAAGGGTTTCTTTGCACTTTCTACTGCAATCAGTTTCTTAATCATGGCACGAATAGCGGTTGAAGAGCACTCTCCACCGCTGGTGGTACTTACGTGACTTGAAAAGAAATATTTTAATTCAAATATACCGGCTGGGGTGTGCATATATTTTTGCGTGGTCACACGGGATATAGTGGACTCATGCATGCCAACGGCTTCAGCAATGTCGTGTAAGACGAGGGGCTTCATGGCTTCATCCCCTTGCTCTAGGAAGTCTTGTTGATATTCAACAATCTTCATGGCTACCTTAAGTAGGGTCTCATTACGACTTTGTAAGCTCTTTAAGAACCAGCGGGCTTCTTGAAGATGATCTTTAATGAAATTGTTATCAGCACTGCTATCAGCACGCTTCACCATGGATGCATAGTGATCATTGATGCGCAGTTTTGGTGCAATCTCAGGGTTAAGCTCGACACGCCATTCCCCTTTGATTTTACGTACCATAACATCGGGAATCACATACTCACTGGTTTGTGGATCTATCTGTGAGCCTGGGCGTGGATTAAGTTCTTGAATGCCGCGAATAACTAACTTCAGTTCATCTTCTTTGACTTTCAGCTTACGCATTAAAGCGGCGTAATCTTTTGAACCCAGCAAGTCGATATGCTGGTCGATTAATGTTTGTGCCAGTGGGCGCCATGGTGTTTCTTGTGGCAATTGGCGAAGCTGTAGCGATAAACACTCTTGAAGATTGCGTGCGCATACTCCGCTTGGCTCAAACTGTTGTAATAAATTTAAAACGGCTTCGACTTCATCCAGTTCAATTTCTAATTCAGGGTCTAGTGACTCAACAATGTCTTCTAGGGCTACTTTTAAATAACCGTCATCGTCCACGCCCTCAATAATATTGATGGCAATGAGATGATCATTATCAGACATGGGGGTAAGGTTGAGTTGCCACAATAAGTGGTCTTGAAGATCGTCTGTGCTGCCATTTCGGCTGTCCATGTCATAGTCATCACCGGATGAGCCAGAGGAATGGTTTTCAGTCATAGATGTGGGTGCAGCGGATGCTTGCCAGGTGTCATCCCAGTCACTGTCAGTGGATAACTCGTCAGGGATGTTTTCACTCCAATCGTCTGCCGCGGTTGGCTCATTGGATGGGTGTTCGTCACTGGCGGTGACGGTTTCAATTTTTTCTTCGCTTTGGGAATTAATATCTTGGTTGTTGTCGCCTTCAAACTCTTCGTCCACATCCAACAAGGGGTTGGAATCCAAAGCATTTTGAATTTCTTGTTGCAGGTCCAGTGTTGAAAGCTGTAATAAACGGATGGCCTGTTGCAGCTGAGGAGTCATGGTCAGCTGTTGACCCATTTTTAATTGGAGCGAGGCTTTCATATATTACTGCTTAATCCCGTAGCGCGTTTGAGCCGTTGTAATGAATATACAAGATTACAACTTAAAGTCATCACCTAAATAAATATCTTTCACTTGCTGATTGGATAATACCTCTTCAGCGGAGCCTTCTGCGATAATATGCCCGTTACCTACGATATAAGCTTTCTCACATATATCAAGGGTTTCACGCACATTATGGTCAGTGATTAATACGCCTAAACCGCGTTTTTTAAGTTGTTTTACGATGCTTTTTATATCACCTACAGAAATAGGGTCAACACCTGCAAAAGGTTCGTCTAGTAAGATAAAAGAGGGATCAGCAGCAAGGGCCCGTGCAATCTCCACTCGTCGACGTTCACCCCCTGATAAGGCCATACCTAAGCTGTCACGAATATGCTGTATGTGAAATTCATCGAGCAGACTTTCGAGTTTTTCTTTGCGTTGCGTTTGGTTCAATTCTTTGCGTGTTTCGAGTATGGCCATAATATTATTGGCCACCGTCAGTTTACGAAAGATAGATGCTTCTTGTGGCAGATAGCCAATCCCTTTTTGCGCACGACCATGCATGGGTAAATCGGTGATGTCGGTATCGTCAATTAAAACACGACCTTTGTCGGAAGCCACTAGGTTAACAATCATATAAAAACAAGTGGTTTTTCCTGCGCCATTTGGGCCCAGTAGTCCTACTATTTGTCCGCTTTCAATAGACATGGAAACATCTTTTACTACTTGTCTTGGGCCATAGCTTTTCGCTAAATGTTGCGCTTGCAAGATTGCCATTAGATTAAGGTTCCTTGTCCTTCTTCGGCTGAATTACCATACGAATACGGTTTTGTTGCTCAGGGCTTTCAGCTTTTACTCTTTGTTCTTTTATTAGGTAAACAATTTTTTCACCCGAAAATACATTGCCTTGTTTTTCAAGTCCGGCGTTATTGAGTAACGTTAATTGTTCGATTTTCGTGTTGTAAATAATTGTCTCACCGTAGGCAAGAGTTTTACCCTCTTGCTCATTTAGTGTTTGCTCGTAACGGGCAGGACTGCCCGTTGCAATAATTTTTTGTAAGCCCTCAACCGTGCGAATCAACGTCAGGGTTTGTGCTTGAATGTTTAATGAGCCTTGTTGCATTTTTACATTGCCGGAATAAATGATTTCGCCTTTTGCTTTATCCAAAGAAGCGCTGTCGCTGGCAATGCGTATTTCTTGTTGGCTGTCATCTGGTAATGACCAGCTCGATAAGCTGGTTAAAAGTAACGCACACGCTATGAGAATTTTACTGTGCCTGTGGATCATGGCGTCCTCTCACATGGGATTTAAATTTCACAAATTGCTGGTCGAGTAAAATAGTCATACCAGTGGCTAATAATTCACTGGTGTCGCTTTCAATAACCACATCGTCATCAGTGTCAGCCATTTGGCTGGCTAAGTCTATATCTAAGCTGTCCGTTGTGAGACTGAAGTCACCGCCGGCCGGATTCAGTGGCACGATGATCACACCGCCTGCGAGGGTAATACTGGTTTGTTTGAGAAACCGCCCAGACACACTACGGACCCCCCACTTAGGAACGCCAGCCTCATAAAGGATCATGGATGGCTTTTCTAAAATAGTAGAGTCGTCACCAGGGTAGTGGGTGGCTTTATGGGCGGTTACTTGTTGGGAAAGTTCACCGCCTTCGCCATAGCTTTGAGCATTAAACGATTCAATAATGTAGTCGGGCTCTTGGTCGATCAGGTCTTGTGCCACGATTTCAATACTGGCTTGATGGTCATCAAGTGCAAGGTAGGCCACCATCGCCAGCGCGGTGAGAATCGTAACAATATAACGCTTGCGCATTAAATAACCCCGGCCCGCAATAAGTCATGCATATTGATGACACCCGCCACTTGGTCGTCCTGAAGAGCAACTAGGGCGTTAATTTTTTTATCTTCCATAACACTTAATGCTTCTGCTGCCAGTTTTTCAGGGTCAATGGTAGAGCAGTTTTGAGTCATGGCTAGTTCAACGGCTGTGGTATGAAAATCCACATCTTTATCCAATGCACGACGTAGATCGCCATCGGTGAAAATACCCGCAAGTGTACCCTGTTCAGTCAGCACGGTGGTCATGCCAAGCCCCTTTTGTGTCATTTCGATCAGTGCATCTTTTATAGGGGTGCCCACTTTGACACTTGGGATCTGACTGCCACAATGCATAATTGTTTTCACTTTCAACAGTAAGCGTCTTCCAAGGCTGCCACCTGGGTGGCTAAAGGCAAACTGTTCTGCGGTAAATCCGCGGGCTTCTAATAATGAAATAGCCAGTGCATCGCCCATGACCAGCGCCACTGTGGTGCTGGATGTGGGTGCAAGATCCAAAGGACAGGCTTCTTTATCCACGCCTACATTTAAATGGCTTTCTGCCGCTTGAGCCAGTGTTGACTGGTCATTGCCCGTCATGCCGATTAAAGGCACATGCAGACGCTTGAGTAACGGAATAATGGTTGTCACTTCTGAGGATTCCCCAGAGTTGGACAGCGCAATGACCACGTCATCAGCCGTGATCATGCCCATGTCGCCATGGGCCGCTTCACCTGGGTGAACAAAAAAACTAGGGGTGCCGGTACTGGCTAAAGTGGCAGCAATTTTGTTACCAATATGCCCTGACTTACCCATACCCGTAATCACAACACGGCCTTTGCAGTTGAGCATTAACTCGCAAGCGGTATTAAACGCAGTATGATCGAGCTTACTTAACATGCCGTTAACGGCGTCTCGTTCAGCCGCAATGGTGCGTTGGGCTGACTCAATAAAACTTATGGTGCTCATTTTTTATTCTTTACCTTACAGCAGCCTAAAATCAGGCTTGAAACAATAATAAACCTAAATAACTAGCATAGGCTAATAACAGTACACTACCTGCACTTCGGCCAACGCGGCCTTTCCGGCGAAACAGATAGACAAATGCTATGAGTAATACTGTGATGATTAGCATGGTACCGTAGTCACGGAATAACACTTCTTTTTCGATGGCAGTACTTGCCACCAATCCCGGTATCGGCATTACCGCAAGCAGATTAAAGATATTTGAACCTACCACATTACCAATGGCGATATCGTGGTGACCTTTTAGGGCGCTGGCGACGCTAGCGGCAAGCTCCGGTAAGCTGGTGCCTATGGCGACGATGGTCAAACCAATGATCAGTTCACTGATACCAAAGTAAGTGGCCACTTCTACGGCACCCCATACCAGTAGTTGGGCACTGATCATCAGCGCGCCTAGACCCACCACTAGCCACATGATGCTTTTTGCGGTGGAGGTCTGTTCGATGGCCGCCACTTCTTCTTCGTCTAAGCCGCCAATTTCCTGATCATTACTCTCATGGAAGAGCCAAAAAAGGGTGATCACAAGGCAAACCATTAACACGATGGCATCCCAGAAACCCAGAACAAAATCTTGCAAAACCAGGCCGGCAATCACAGTGACGAGCAGCAAGATGGGGATCTCTTTTTTTAGCATGCGACCTTGAATCGGTAAGGGTGCAATCAGTGCGGTAATACCCAACACGAGACCCACATTGGTAATGTTTGAGCCCAGTGCATTACCAATGGCTAAAATACCCGAGCCTTCAAGGGATGCAGTGGCACTGACAAATATTTCAGGGGCGCTGGTACCCAGGGATACGATGGTCATGCCGATGAGTAGGGGAGACATACCAAAGTGCCGAGCGGTGGCTGCGGCTCCCAATACAAAGCGGTCTGCACTCCATACCAATACCACTAATCCAACAATGATCGCTAAGCTGGCTGTCAACATCTTACACACTCATAAAATTCAATAATCGGCGCATTCTACAGGCTTTTACGCCCCTAACAAGCACACCTTAAGTTGCCGCTTGGGTTGTGGCTTAAGCAGTTGCGACTATGCTTTGAATAAGAGTAAAGGAATCGAATTCATCAATAGGATGATTGAGTGCATGTCGCTAAAAGCACAAATCTTTGTAGAGTGTCATCATGTGGGTTTTCGCCGAGAGGATAAGACTGTTTTCTCTGGCTTAAACATGGCCATTAAAAAAGGCCAAATCACGGCGATATTAGGACCAAGCGGTACCGGTAAAACCACGCTGCTCAAGCTCTTTTGTGGGCAACTGATTGCAGCCACTGGGGAGGTACTCATTGACGGGCAAGACATAGCCGAATTGAACCGGGTGGATCTATTCAAATTGCGCCAGCGCATGAGTTTATTGTTTCAAACGGGCGCGCTATTTACAGACATGAATGTATTTGAAAATGTGGCCTTTGCGTTGCGTGAACATACGCGCCTGCCCGAACATATGATTCGTGACCTGGTATTGCTTCGCCTTGATTCAGTGGGGCTTCGCGGAGCGGCGGATTTAATGCCCTCCCAATTGTCTGGCGGCATGGCAAGACGGGTGGCTCTCGCTCGAAGCCTAGCTCTAGACCCTGAGTTAATTCTTTATGACGAGCCTTTTACTGGGCAGGACCCCATCTCAATGGGGGTTTTGGTGAACCTGATTCGCCAAGTACATGAAGACTTAAACCTAACCTCTGTCTTGGTCACACACGATGTAAAAGAAGCGTTAAGCATTGCCGACCAAGTGTTTATTCTGGCACAGGGTAGGGTCATTGGTTCAGGTACCCCTGAGCAAATCAAGCAAAGCGATGACCCACTTGTGAAGCAATTCTTATATGGTCACGTCGATGGTCCTGTGCCGTTTCATTACCCTGCACCGAATCTCACTGAGCAGGTGCTTCATCATGATTAATACACTTGCCCAAACCGGTGCTCGGTGTTTGCTGGTTTGCCAGTTAATCGGACGCAGTGGTGTGTTTTTAATCAATATACTGGGCTGGGGGAAAGGCTTTAAAGCCCCGTGTCATAGGGTTATTAAACAAATACATCATGTAGGCGTCTTATCTTTGCCCATCATTGTCGTGGCGGGAATATTTGTCGGCATGGTGTTGGCACTGCAAGGGTATTCCATTTTGAGCAGTTATGGTTCTCAAGAGGCCATTGGTCAGATGGTAGCTCTATCGTTGTTACGGGAATTTGGCCCCGTTGTCACTGCGCTTTTATTTGTTGGGCGAGCAGGCTCAGCCTTAACCGCTGAAATTGGCTTAATGAAAACAACAGAGCAGTTGTCGGCCATGGAGATTATGGGGGTTGATCCATTTAAGCGGGTGTTTTCACCAAGACTTTGGGCGGGAGTTATTAGTCTGCCGTTACTGGCCACCTTATTTAGTTTGTTGGGTATTTTCGGTGGGGCGTTTGTGGCGGTTAATTTATTGGGCGTTTATGAAGGGTCTTACTGGGCCAATATGCAGGGTTCTGTTTTATTTTTTGATGATGTCATAAAAGGGCTAATTAAGGCTTTGGTTTTTGCGTTTGTGATCACCTGGATTGCGTTATTTCATGGTTGGAATGCACGGCCAACCTCCGAGGGCATTAGCCAGGCCACCACTGCAACGGTGGTACAGGGGTCATTAGCGGTTTTAGGTCTAGACTTTATTTTAACGGCCGTCATGTTGGGCGGGTTTTAGGAGTAGTTATGCACAATAGGTCATTAGAATTAGGGGTTGGTGCATTTGTCATAGCGGCCATGGTGGGGTTGTTAGTGCTGGCTCTCAATGTCAGCGGTTTACGCTTCCAGGCAGATGATGATGTGTATTATTTATATGCGCGTTTTGAAAACTTATCGGGTTTAAGCGAGCGGGCGAAAGTATCCATGTCTGGTGTGACTATTGGTCGGGTGGTGGAGATCAAGCTGGACACTCAAGATTATGTGGCCGTAGTAAAGATGGCTGTTGAAAAAGGGGTTCCCTTATCGCTGGATACCTCGGCATCGGTATTAACTGCAGGGTTGCTTGGTGAGAAGTACATAGGTTTAAGTGTCGGGGCCGATGAAGAGACCTTATTGAATGGTGACTTCATTGAAGATACTCAATCATCCATTGTATTGGAGGAATTAATTGGTCAGTTTTTATTCAGTCGAAGCAATGAATAGCCTCACCTTTATCCCAGTAAAAATAATGAAGTGGTATAAAAATGCCTGCTGGCTGATTATGATCTTGTTGCTTCCTAGTTTGGCCATGGCCAACCCTGACCCGCAGCAGGCACACTTGTTGGTCAGTGAAAAAATTGAAAGTCTGCTGTATGACATTCAATCGTCTAAAAGTAAGGCAAGTCTGACAGATGGCGAGAAGATCGCCTTGGTTGATAAGCAGTTGGGTAAGCTAGTGGATTTTAAACGTATCGCTCGGCGTGTTATGGCAAAGCACTTTAGGCGAGCAACCTCTGAGCAAAAGGTACGCTTTTTAAGTGTCTTTCGTTCAAGTTTACTCAATACTTATGCTAAAGGGTTGTGGGAGTTTAATAACTATAAAGTGAATGTCTTGCCCCTTAAAGACGGTAAACAAACCCAGCGTAATACGCAGGTCAGCTTTGAGGTGATTACCTCAAGTGGTCAAGTGTTTCCGGTTACTCAGAGCTTGTTTTATAACCCCAAAAGCAACCAGTGGATGGTGCAAAATGTCATTATCAACGGTATTAATATGGGGTTATTATTTCGTGATCAGTTCGCAAGATTGGTTGCCACCCATAATGGCAATCTAGATGAGGCCATCACCGGTTGGAGCTCTGAAGTCTCCAGCAAGGAGCCCAGCGATTCGCAAAGCATAGAGCAAGATCTGACCGACGATGCGCAGGAGGATGAATGATGCCTGAGCAGCAAGTCGAGCAACACAAAGATGGGGTGTTCGGTGTCATCGGCGATCTCACTTTTGAGACCGTTGTTAGTGTTGAGCAAGAGGGGTTACAGGCGATCCAAGCTAGCCAACAATTCATTGTTTTTGACCTTAGTTCTGTGAAAGCCTGTAGTAGTGCGGCGCTGGCTTTATTGCTGAGCTGGAAGAGAGCATCGCAAGCAAAAGATTTGAATATATCGTTCAAATCGCCGCCACAGCAATTGCATGACATGATTGCCAGTGCCCATTTACAAGCCGTTATCGAGCTGTCGAGATAGGTAGAGTGTGCGCTAGCGGGTATTTTACACTTCGCTATTAGTATGCCTTTCCGCTATAATTCCCGCCTTTATTTTTCATGTTGTCAATTCCCAGTCCCAGCGGAGAGCCCTTATGAGCCCAGAAGACCTACAAACCTTGCTTGAAGAAAAGCTAGCGCATTGCCAGGTATCCGTAGATGGAGATGGTTATAAATATGAGATCACCGTCGTAACGGATGAATTTGAAGGGTTAAATCCCGTTAAGCGTCAGCAATATGTGTATGCGGCCCTTAACGAAAAAATTACAGATGGCAGCGTTCACGCGGTCACTATCAAAACTTATACGCAAGCCCAGTGGGCTCAACAACAATCTTAATAAAGTAGCCGTATTATGCCTGCATTGGACAAACTGATTATTCAAGGTGGCGCCCCTGTTTCGGGTGAAATCCGTATTTCTGGCGCGAAAAACTCTGCCTTACCTATTATTGCTGCCACGTTACTGGCCGACACGCCAATTACCATTGGTAACTTGCCACACCTGCACGACGTGACCACCATGATTAACTTACTCGGCACCATGGGTGTTGATGTAATCATGGGCGAAGATTACGCCATTGAAGTGAATGCGAATAACATCAAAACCTTAGTGGCACCGTATGAATTAGTAAAAACCATGCGCGCCTCTATCTTGGTGCTTGGCCCTTTAGTGGCCCGCTTTGGTGAAGCGCAAGTGTCTCTACCTGGTGGTTGTGCCATCGGTTCACGCCCTGTTGATATCCACCTGACAGGCCTTGAAGCCATGGGGGCAAAAATTGTGGTTGAAGATGGTTACGTGAAAGCCACCACCGATGGTCGCTTAAAAGGCGCTAATATCTTCATGGACACGGTAACGGTAACCGGTACTGAAAACCTATTGATGGCCGCTGTGTTAGCTGATGGTGTGACCTTGCTTGAAAATGCTGCCCGTGAACCTGAGGTAGTGGATTTGGCAGAATGTTTGATTACCATGGGGGCGAAAATCACAGGCCATGGTACAGATGTCATCCGTGTTGAAGGGGTTGAAAGCCTGCACGGTGGTCACTATAACGTGATGCCAGACCGCATCGAAACTGGTACATATCTTGTGGCCGCAGCCGCTACCGGCGGTAAAGTAAAACTAAAAGACACCCGTGCAGACATCCTTGAAGCGGTGTTACACAAATTAGAAGAAGCCGGCGCCAAGCTTGAAATTGGTGACGACTGGATCAGTCTAGATATGACAGGCCGAGAGTTAAAGGCAGTGAGTGTGAAAACCGCACCGTACCCAGCCTTTCCAACGGATATGCAGGCGCAATTTCTAGTGATGAACATTGTTGCCAATGGCAGTGCCACGGTAACCGAAACCATTTTTGAAAATCGTTTCATGCACGTACAAGAATTAGCACGCATGGGTGCACAAGTGGCCTTAGAAGGTAACACCTGTATCACCAAAGGTGGTGACAAATTAAAAGGTGCGCCAGTGATGGCCACTGATCTACGTGCATCGGCGAGCTTGGTTATTGCTGCGCTAATGGCCGAAGGTGAAACCGTGGTGGATCGAATTTATCACATTGACCGTGGCTACGAATGCATCGAAGAAAAATTGCAATTATTAGGCGCCAATATACGCCGCGTGCCAAACTAGGCACAAGCACCAAGGATTTAACATGAGCCAGCAGCCATTGACCATTGCGTTATCCAAGGGTCGAATTTTAGATGACACGTTACCGCTTTTTGCAGAAGCGGGCATCGTGCCAGCCGAAGACATTAAGAAAAGCCGTAAACTGATTTTTGATACTAACCACGATCATATTAAATTGGTTGTGATTCGTGCCACCGACGTACCCACATATGTTCAATACGGTGCCGCCGATATTGGTGTTGCCGGTAAAGATGTATTAATGGAAGCCGACAGCACAGGCTTGTATGAACCATTGGATTTAAATATCGCCACTTGCCGTTTAATGACTGCTGCATTGAAAGGTGCTGTCATGCCGGAAGGTCGTATTAAAGTCGCGTCCAAGTTTGTTGGTGTGACCAAGCGTTATTTTGCCGAGCAAGGTAAGCAAGCAGACATCATTAAGCTTTATGGCGGTATGGAATTAGCACCGATCATGGGGCTGGCGGATTTAATCGTTGATATCGTCGATACCGGTAATACCCTAAAAGCCAACGGTCTTGAAGAACGTGATTTAATCGCACCGATCAGTTCTCGTTTGGTAGTGGGTAAAGCGGCCATGAAAATGAAGCACCGCCAGATTCAACCGATCATTGATAAGTTAGCCCAAGCAGTAGAGCGTCGTCGTTAATCCTAGATGTCGCCTTTAGTATTTAGTGCAGTGAGAAAAAGTGTAAGAGGTCAGTATGTCGTTACAAATGCGAACGTTAGATAGCCAACAAGCAGACTTCACCCAGGCAATGGATGATTTGTTATCGTGGGAATCGGTATCGGATCATCAAGTGCAACAAACTGTGCTCGATATTCTCCATCAAATTAAAACCCGTGGTGATGAAGCGGTCATCGAGTTTAGTAATCGTTTTGATCGCTTAGACGTTAACACCATGGCCCAGTTAGAAATTGGTCAAGCTCAATTACAAGAAGCGCTGGATAATCTTCCACAAGCACAACGTACTGCATTACTTGAAGCGGCGGAGCGTGTGCGTCGTTATCATGATAAACAGCGCAGTGAATCTTGGCAGTATGAAGAAGCGGACGGTACGGTTCTGGGCCAACAGGTCACAGCGATGGACCGTGTGGGCATTTATGTACCAGGCGGTAAAGCCGCTTATCCTTCCAGTGTCTTAATGAATGCGATCCCTGCCCATGTTGCCGGCGTAAAAGAAATCATCATGGTCGTACCTACCCCAGATGGTGAAGTGAACCAGTTGGTTCTAGCCGCGGCGGCGGCTGCCGGGGTTACGCGCTGCTTTACCATTGGTGGCGCGCAAGCGGTTGCCGCATTAGCTTACGGCACTGAGAGTGTGCCTAAGGTCGATAAAATTGTTGGCCCAGGTAACATTTATGTGGCCACGGCAAAGCGCTTTGTATTTGGCGAAGTGGGCATCGACATGATTGCAGGCCCGTCAGAGATTTTAGTGGTGTGCGATGGTAAAACGGATCCAGACTGGATCGCTATGGATTTATTTAGCCAAGCCGAACACGATGAAGACGCTCAATCTATTTTGATTTCTTGGGATGGCGAATACTTAAAACAAGTTGAAGCCAGTATCCAAAAGCTACTGCCGACCATGGAGCGTGAAGCCATTATTCATGCATCCCTTAAAGGTCGTGGCGCGTTAGTTAAAGTGCAAAATGAACAGGAAGCCATTGCTCTTGCCAATCGTATAGCCCCTGAGCATTTAGAATTATCGGTTGAAGACCCTGTGAGCATGGCAAAAGAAATTCGTCATGCCGGTGCCATCTTTATGGGCCGTTATACAGCGGAGGCGTTAGGTGATTATTGTGCAGGGCCTAACCACGTATTACCCACATCCGGTACGGCTCGTTTTTCTAGCCCGCTAGGTGTGTATGATTTCCAGAAGCGCAGCTCATTAATTATGTGCAGTGCAGATGGCGCGAGCGAAATGGGTAAAGTGGCTTCGGTATTGGCCCGTGGTGAGTCGTTAACGGCACACGCCCGTTCAGCCGAATACCGCATAAAAGATTAATAAAAGCTCATTAACTCGCCCTAGCGGTGTTATAAATTTTATCAGAATGCTCATGTACTACTTGTACACTGCGCTTCTTCAAAAATTTATGCCTTGCTAGGTCATCGTTACTGGGCTTTTAGCGCTAGCCGTTATTAGTAGCCCATAGACAATTAAATTTAAAATAATAAAACCCTAACGTTTTTAACCTTAGGGTTTTTGTTTAAGAGAAGATCACATGTCTCGTGTTAAAAAATTGATACGCCAAGAAATATTAGACTTAAGTGCGTACCCCGTACCAAGTGCTGCCGGTATGATTAAATTAGATGCCATGGAAAACCCATACATCTGGCCAGCGGTTGCCCGTGAAGCGTGGGCGGATTTATTAAAAGACGTGCCGATTAATCGCTACCCAGATGCCAGTGGTGAAATGGTAAAAGATGCCCTGCGTGAAGAAATGGGTGTGAATGAACAATACGATATTTTGTTGGGTAACGGCAGTGACGAAATCATTCAAATGCTGGCCATGGCGGTAGCAAAACCAGGTGCGACGATTTTAGCGCCAGAGCCGGGTTTTGTGATGTATAAAATGATCGCTACTTTTTGCGGCTTAAATTATGTCGGGGTGCCGCTAACGGCAGATTTCGAACTTGATGAGCCGGCCATGCTAGCGGCCATTGAAGAGCATGACCCTCAGTTGATTTTTTTAGCTCAGCCCAATAACCCAACCGGTAACCTCTGGGATGAAGCAGCCATTAAAAACATCATTGAAGCTTCTCAAGGTTTGGTAATTCTAGACGAAGCTTATACGGCATTTACCGATGCGGATCATCTGGCTCTGCTTGAAAAGTATGATCATGTTTTGGTCATGCGTACTTTATCAAAGGTAGGCTTGGCAGGTTTGCGTCTGGGCTTATTAATAGGCTCTAAAGAATGGTTAAGTGAGCTTGAGAAAATTCGCATGCCCTACAATATTAACTCATTAACCCAAGCCAGTGCGTTATTTGCGTTAGAGCACTTTGATATGTTGGTGATGCAAACCGAACAGCTACGTGTTGATCGCGTGGTATTAATGAATGATCTTTCTGCCATTGCGGGCTTGGAAGTGTTTCCAAGTGAGGCGAACTTTGTACTAGTGCGCACCCCTGATGGTATGGCCCGCAATTGGTTTGAAGACTTAAAAGAAAAAGGCATTTTAATTAAATGCTTGGATGGTGGTCATCCGTTATTAAAAAACTGCTTACGTATCACAGTGGGCACGACTGATCAAAATGAACGTTTGGTAACAGCATTAAATGAAATCGCACAGTCAGGCTCTGTGCAATAATCATTAGGAGACGAATCTATGAAAACGTGGACAGTTTATTTATCAGGTGAGATTCATACCGATTGGCGCCAACAAATTGAACAAGGTGCAAGTGCATTGAATTTGCCGGTTGAATTTGTATCGGCTGTGACCAATCACGAAGCCAGTGATGCCGCCGGTGATGTATTGGGCGTGCCAGAGAGTAATTTTTGGCGAGATCATCAATCATCAAAAGTAAACAGTATTCGCACAAAAAATATGATTGAAAACTGCGACATGGCAGTTGTTCGTTTTGGTGATAAATACAAACAGTGGAATGCAGCATTTGATGCAGGCATGTGTGCTGCACTTGGTAAGCCTTATATTACATTGCATGATGAAAGTATTATTCACCCGCTTAAAGAAGTGGATGGTGCAGCCATGGCTTGGGCTCAATCCCCTGAGCAAATTGTTGAAATCTTACAATATGTGATTGCGGCGAAATAAGCGGCTAACAGATTGCGAGTCAATAGCGCCAGTCATAGACTGGCGTTGTTGTTTTTGAATGAATTGAACAGTTAAGGGATTAATGTGAAACAGTTTTTAGCGGTGAGCGATTACATTGATTGGCAGCACGAGACCATAATAAACCAAGCTCAGCAATTGGCCGAAGGCTTAACAAGTGACGAGGCCATTGCAAAACGCTGCTTTGAATTTGTGCGTGATGAAATCAAGCACGCTTGGGATTACCAGCAAAACCCAGTGACGTGCAAAGCATCGGATGTATTGCTGCATGGTACGGGTTATTGCTATGCAAAAAGTCATTTATTGGCGGCTTTGCTGCGGGCCAATGGCATTCCTGCTGGTTTGTGTTATCAGCGTTTAACCATTACCGATGAACCGCCATTTTGTTTGCACGGTTTAAATGCCATCTATTTACAACAGCATGGCTGGTATCGAGTGGATGCGCGAGGCAACAAGCAAGGGGTCAACGCACAATTTGTACCCCCAATGGAGCAATTAGCGTTTCCAATTTTGAGCCCACAAGAGGCAGACTTACCTGAAATTTGGGCCGAGCCTTTGCCCGTTGTGATTGATGTGCTCACCACACATCACACCTATTTAGACGTGGCTAATCATTTGCCCGATGTACTATTGTGGGATCGTTAATCATTGAGTGTGTGTAAGTATTGGTTTGGGGTTAACCCAAATTGCTGCTTAAAGCGGGCACTAAAACGGGATTGAGACTGATAGCCACAGGCCAGTGCAATGTCCATCAGGTCGTTAGATTCTTGTAATAAACTCAGGGCAAAGCCCATTCTCACCTCGGCTAATACCTGCCGGAAGCGGGTGTTCTCTAAGGCGAGCTTGCGAATAAGCGTAGCGCGGCTCATGGAAAAGTGCGCCGCCACGGTTTCAATCACATGTGGCTCGCCGGGATTAACCGATAAATACACAGATAACTTCTCCCTTAGGCTGGCCGAATGGGAGGGAAACAATAACGAGAGCACTCCTGCGTGCTTTAATTCCGCATAAAATCCATAGAGTAAATGCCGTTGTGTTTCCACCGCTAACGGCTTTTGTGTCATTTCGAACAGTAAATCAAAGCAATATTTCATGGCGTGGTTGGGTTTGATTTTAGGCTCAGCTAGGTGCGTTGACGTGTCTTGCTCTAGCCAGTGTGCGGGTGGCGGCTCAATGAAGGTAATGGCTTTCGAGTAAAACCGATTTTGCTCAGGTGTGTTCACAAACGATAAATACTGATTCCCCGGAATGATTAACCAATGGGCAGGGTCAAATTGCAGAGCATCTTCGCGCCACATTAATTGTTTTGAGCCATTCTGAATCCACACGATAGTGGGGGCGTACACCAGCACATTGTGCAGTGGTTGCTGCTTAATGCTATGAAACGTGGCCACTTGCACAATGGGTTGGGTCATTTAACTCATTACCTTTTTATTGTGTTTAGGTTGGATTTATTCATTCACATAGGTGGACGTCAAACGGGCTTTATCTAACGCGTTGGCATTGAGCATGAAGCCCACCACCGCTTTTGATGCGTTATCTGGCACACCAAGGGTTTCACTAGGCAATGCCCAAACCGTAAATTGATAACGATGCATGCCATGACCTTTAGGTGGACATGCACCACCGAAACCGGTTGCGCCGTAATCATTGGTTAGTTCTTTTGCTTTTTTGAACTTACCGGAATGCCCTTTAGGAATATCGGTGACATTGGCTGGAATGTTGATGACTTGCCAATGCCAAAAGCCGCTTTCAGTGGGGGCATCTGGGTCATAGGCCGTAATGGCAAAGCTTTTTGTGCCTTTGGGCGCGTCTTTCCAGCTCAGTTGCGGTGATGTGTTAGCGCCATCACAACCAAAGCCATTAAAGCTAAAGGTATGACTCATACGCGAGCCTTCCTGAATATCGTCACTGGTGAGTGTCATGGCTGCTGTAGTCACAGAGCCAGTTGCAAAAATGGCGCTTAACAGCGCGACAGTGGGTTTGAGTTTCATAATCATATCCTTATTCAGAGTGTGCCCAAGTAATCTAATGTACCTTAAATATAAAAAGATGACATATAGGATCATAATTAGATCAAATGGATAATTTTTGATACTTAGAGTTGTCAATTGTATGTTTTATGAGAAATACGGGTTGTTTAATAACCGTACAATGCCCTCGACAAAACTCGCCTTCATCTATATAGTGCGGCCCAATTATGACTCTTTAATTGGCACACGTTACCTGCTAGCGCCCGCCCCAGGATACCTTCTTGATTACTACCGCAAACATCACCATGCAATTTGGCGCTGAGCCTTTGTTTGAAAACATCTCTGCACAGTTTGGTCACGGCAATCGCTATGGCCTAATCGGCGCGAATGGTTGTGGTAAATCCACCTTCATGAAAATTTTAAGCGGTGAGCTGACACCGACCTCAGGTAATTTATCCATTACCCCTGGGTACAAGGTAGGTACATTGAGTCAGGATCAGTATGCATTTGAAGAATTCTCAGTGGTTGATGCGGTGATCATGGGGGATGTTGAGCTGTGGAAGATAAAACAGGCCCGTGATGCCATTTATGCCAAACCAGATATGACAGAAGAAGATGGCATGCGCGTGGGTGATTTAGAAGCCCGATACGCAGAAATGGACGGCTACAGTGCAGAAAGTCGCGCAGGTGAGATACTGCTAGAAGCTGGTATCGAGGAAGAGTTCCATTACGGCCTAATGAAGCAGTTGGCTCCGGGTTGGAAGCTACGTGTGCTATTAGCGCAATCCTTGTTTGCTAACCCTGAAATCTTGTTGCTGGACGAACCTACTAACAACCTGGATATTGATACCATCAATTGGTTGGCCGATGTGCTAAACAAGCGTAAAAGCACCATGATTATCATCTCGCACGATCGTCACTTTTTGAATTCAGTGTGTACTCACATGGCCGATATTGATTACGGCGAGCTTCGTATTTACCCAGGGAATTACGAATACTTCATCGAAGCTTCTACCTTAATTCGCGAACAGCTGTTGGGTGAAAACGCCAAAAAGAGCGCTGAAATTGACGAACTGCAAGCCTTCGTAAATCGTTTTTCAGCTAATGCGTCTAAGTCTAAGCAGGCGCAGTCACGCGCTAAAAAGATGGACAAGATTACCCTAGACGAGGTGAAGCAAACCTCTCGCCAAACCCCATCGATTAGCTTGCGCCAAGATAAGAAGTTGCACCGTCAAGTGTTAGAGCTTGAACAGTTATCCCACGGTTTTGATGGTGAAACCCTATTTAAAGGCGGCGACATTTTGCTAGAAGCGGGCTCTAAATTGGCCGTTATTGGTGAAAACGGTGCAGGTAAAACCACGTTCTTGCGTTGTTTGATGAACGAAATTACGCCTGAACATGGTGTCGTGAAATGGTCTGAAAATGCCACAATTGGCTATTGTCCGCAGGATAGCTCTGAAGACTTCAACTCAGACCTCACGTTATTTGAGTGGATGAGCCAATGGCGTACGCCAAAGCACGATGACTTAAAAGTGCGCGCCATGTTGGGCCGACTTCTGTTCACCGCGGACGATTTCAATAAAAAAGCGCGTGTTTGCTCGGGTGGTGAGAAGAATCGCTTGTTGTTCGGCAAATTAATGATGATGGATTTAAACGTCTTGATTATGGATGAGCCCACGAACCACTTGGATATGGAATCCATTCAGGCGCTGAACAATGCCTTGAAAGAGTTTGATGGCACCTTGATCTTTGTCAGTCATGACCGTGAGTTTGTGTCGTCTCTTGCCACTCGCGTAATTGAAATTAAAGATAATCAGCTATTGGACTTCCAAGGCACATACGATGAGCTTTTGGCCAATAAAGCGGCCAATAGCAAGGTCGCTTAATCTTACCTGTTTGAGCATGGCAAACCGCTGTGCTCGTATCTTTTGCCGTTGGC
>NYTP01000125.1 GCA_002683575.1 Bermanella sp. | reverse complement strand
CCCACTTGATACTCTTTAACAAGCTGCTCGCAACGTAAAACCGTCGTATTAGATGTCATAGCGTAACGCCTCCGCCGGTTTAACTTTTGATGCCCGATAAGCAGGATACAAGGTCGCAAAAAAGCTCATTAACAAACCACTACTGGTGACCACTACCACGTCAAACCATTTTAATTGCGAAGGTAAATAACTAATAAAATATACATTGGCGTTTAAAAATTGAACGCCCAGTAAATGCTCGATGCCGGCAATAATATCGGTAACGGTTAACGCTAAAACAATACCTAGGCCGGTACCTAATAAAATTCCCACGACACCAATAATAGAGCCCTGCACCATGAACACCGCCATAATACTGCTAGGTGACATGCCTAATGTTCTAAGAATAGCGATATCACCTTGTTTATCGGTCACAACCATCACCAAGGTGGAGACAATATTAAACGCGGCCACGGCGACAATAATCAGCAGCAACAAGCCAATCATAGTTTTTTCCATTTGAATGGCTTGGAATAAATTTCCGTGTGTACGAGTCCAGTCACTGCTTGTAATACTGGCATCCAAATCAAAGGTTAAGTTCCAAGCAATACGCGGGGCTTCAAATAAGTCCTGTGTCTTCAAACGCAAACCCTGCGCTGGATACTTCATGCGCGCCATTTTTGCAGCGTCCTTCATGTGTATATAAGCGAAATTTGCGTCAAGTTCGGCACCAACAGAAAACACTCCGCTCACTGTAAAACGCTTTAAGCGAGGCATCACACCGGCAGGGGTTAAGCTGGCTTCAGGCATGATTAAAGTGACTTTTTCACCTAAGCCAACACCCAATTTTCTCGCCAATAAGTCACCTAGAATAATGTGATACTCGCCAGGGGCCAGAGAATCGAATTCACCCTGAGTAATAAAGTCAGGCAGAATTGACACTTTTCTTTCCCACTGGGGCTCAATACCATTGACCATAACACCTTGAACTCGCCCTTTATGACTCATCATGCCTTGTATGTTAACAAAGGGAGCAACACCTACTATTCCGGGCTTTGAGGTCACATCATTCGCTAAAGCCTGCCAATCTTTCAAGCCATCCTTTGCATAAAGCGCCGCGTGAGGCACCATGCCTAAAATACGTTGACGAAGCTCACGGTCAAACCCATTCATAACCGAAAGAACAAGGATTAAAACAGCAACGCCTAACGTTAAACCCGCCATAGAAATTGCAGATATAAAAGAAATAAAATGATTACGTCGTTTGGCACCGGTATACCGTAATCCAATGAGAATGGGCAATGTTTTAAGCATTCACTATTACAACCACAAAATAAAACGTAAGACTAAAGAATTCACTGCACAATTGAAATGGTCTTATGGCGCTTTTGGCGCTAAAATCAAAGGATAAATGGACATAATGGTTAGTATTATGAAATCGTTAACGCAATTCGCAGGTACTTGCCTGACCCTAACACTGGCTTTGGCTTTTTATTCCAGTTTTACACATGCTTCAGATGAACCAATTATTGAAGAGCGCACAGAGGTTTCAGAGGTACTCGTACCGCTTTCTGCTAAAGAAATCGAAAAACATAAAGCGGGCCCAAAACGCGGCGCAAGTATGAAGCAGGTAGAAGCTAAATACGGCAAGGCCATCAAGGTCCACCCTACCAAGGGCAAGCCTCCAATTACTCGCTGGGATTACCCTGAGTTCAGCGTGTATTTTGAATCAAACTCTGTCATCCACACTGTCAGTCGTTCAAACTGATTACAATAGATTACCTTAATGACTCGATATTTCCCTGCTGAATGGCATCCGCAACAAGCCATTCAGCTCACCTGGCCCCACAAAGAGACCGACTGGAACTGGATACTGCCTGACATTCAGTCTTTATTCATCGAGATGATCAATATCATCACGCAATACGAAGATGTCATTCTTAGTATTCCCGATGAGCAAACCGCAAACGAACTTTCCCCAAAACTTACCAAGCAACCTTTTCAGTGCCGCTTTTATATTTGTAAAAGCGATGATACCTGGGCGCGAGACCATGGCCCTATTGGCGTTTTTGAAAATAAAAAACTCGTCATCGAAGATTATATTTTTAATGGCTGGGGCGGTAAATTTGATGCTACTTACGACAACCAGATCAGCGATCAATTATTTCAACAGCACGCCTATACCGCCCACACCTATGAAAATCATAATTTCATTTTAGAAGGCGGCAGCATAGAGAGTGATGGTCAAGGATGCCTACTCACCACTCGAAAGTGTTTATTAAACACCAATCGAAACGCATCGTTGAATCAAGCCCAAATAGAAACCTACTTAAAGGATGCACTGGGCAGTGAAAAAATATTATGGCTTAGGCATGGTGATCTTTTAGGGGATGACACGGATGCACATATCGACACACTGGCTCGATTTGCGCCCAATAATCAAATCATCTTTCAAGGATGCGACGATAAACAAGACGAACACTTTGATGAGCTGCAAGCCATGAAAGCTGAACTGTCTCAACTGACCAACACCCTGAATCAGCCCTTTACTTTAGTAGAGCTCCCATGGCCCAGCGCTATTTACGAAAAACAGGATAACCAGCGCCTACCAGCGACCTATGCCAATTTTCTATTTATTAATGGGGCTTTACTGCTGCCGGTATACGGTGTTGAACAAGATGCGCAGGCCATTAAAGTTTTAACTCGCGCACTGCCTAACCATAAGATCATACCAATCAATTGCGCCACCGTTATTCGTCAGTATGGCAGTCTTCACTGCCTCACTATGCAAATACCCACGGCAGAACAACTGGAAGTAAATTAATGTCACACTCTGTTCATGTTATTGGCATTCAGCAAGCGTGCTCCACTGAAAAAACCGTATCATTAAAAACGACTCAAGAACTAATAGAGCAAGCGTCCGCAAAAAAGGCTGACCTAATCGTACTTCAAGAGCTGCATGCCACGGATTATTTTTGCCAAACTCAAGAGCCAAATAAGTTTGATTTGGCTGAGCCTTTAGATGGCCCAACCGCTGCGTTTTTAAGTGAACAAGCAAAACAGGCTAATGCGGTAATTGTGGGTTCAATTTTTGAACGCAGAGCACCAGGCATCTATCACAATACCGCTTTGGTTTTTGATCGCGACGGAAGCCTTGCTGGGTTTTACCGCAAAATGCACATTCCAGATGATCCAGGGTTTTACGAAAAATATTATTTCACCCCAGGAGACCCAGATGGCTTTGAGCCAATACAAACCAGTATTGGCAAGCTTGGTGTCATGGTATGTTGGGACCAGTGGTACCCTGAAGGTGCCCGTATAATGGCCCTCAAGGGAGCTGAGATACTCATATACCCCACCGCTATTGGCTGGGATAAAGCTGACACTATAGATGAACAAACGCGCCAAAAAGACGCGTGGATAGGTGTTCAACGTGGGCACAGCATCGCCAATAACTTACCCGTTATTGCCATTAACCGCGTTGGCCATGAAGCAGACCCTAGTGGCCAAAGTAGTGGCATTCAATTCTGGGGGCACTCGTTTATTACCGGTCAACAAGGGGAGTTTTTAGCGCTCGCTGATCACCAGGACGCATGCTTGGTTGAAGCTGACATTGACCTTGATAAAACAGAACAAATCAGACGTATCTGGCCATATTTCCGTGATCGCCGTATCGATGCTTATAATGGGCTAAACACTCGGTTTTTAGATTGATTCGCCCTACAACACACTGGAAGTATTCTAAGATACTCTAGTAAAGTCGGGCCAGTAAGCTAAGGTATAGGTATAAATGAAGGAGCTTAATATGAAACGTTTGCATCTATTCCTAATTGGCTCGATGGTATTATTTAGCGGCACTCAAGCTCAGGCAGAAGTTGAAGAACTGAGCAACACAGAAATGACAGAAGCCTATATCCTTGATGGCTCTATCATGGTGAAACAAAAGAACATATCTCCAAAACCGGCACTCAAGCCAAATGCACAATATAAGGTGAGCGCAGGCCAACCGGTTGTCAGTGAAGTGGACACCGTTCGTGAGCTTGACCAGCAAGCCACACAACAAACGCAATTTGATCAAAACTCCACCCAGCTTCAGGCACAACAACAACTGCGTCAGCTTGAGCAAAGCAATAGCACCCAGGTATTTATTGCTCCGCAGCTGAACCCAGCCGCCCAAGCACAACAAGCCTATGCACAAAATATTGTTCGTGAGGGGCTTGGCCTGCCGTCTGATACACAAATCACCCCTGAACACATGGGGCAATATTTAAGCACGTTTGCCGGACAAACCTCTGGTGACCCGCTTCAAGGACAACAAACAATTACGAACTCTGGGTTCCAATTCATTATTCCAAACACAGGGGGCGAGATACAGAGTGGCATTTACTCATCAGGTGATAATTCGATCAACGTCGAAAGCAATAACGCACAAATTATTTTCAACCTGCTGTTTCCAAAGAACCCATAAAGCAAATTAACCCAGACATTACGTAAAGTCTCGTTGTTGCAACAAAAAGCCCAGCTGATGCTGGGCTTTTTTATATATGGTACCCGCTGTTTTAATCAACCAAATAAATCGAAACTGGGGCCTTGGCCCTGAGAGTCACCATCGGCTTGATCCAACCATAATTTGGGCTTGCTGAAGGTCTGCTCCATCAAGCGAGCGAGTGCATCAGGTATGAGTTTTTTACTGTTAGGTGACATCAATGCAGCAATCTGTGTTTCATCTTTGCCTAAACAAAGAGCAAAAGACAGTTCGTCTAGTGCATTTTCAAGCATTAGAGCAGCTGCATTATTACGTCGAATTTCGGCTAAATCCATAGGGGGCCCTCTATTTTCGGCTATTATAGACCTGATAAGACACAGGATAAACCTCGGTTTTGGTTAGATAAAACAGATTATATGACGCAATTCAAGAATCCCCGTATGATGGCTGTATTCTTATAAAATGTCTGTTATAAAGCAGTGCATATTGGCTTTGAACACCAGCCAGCTTCACCATTAATAATTAAAAGTGCCAATAGTTATGTCGCAGTTTGATACCGATCAGCTATTTCAAATAGCAGAAAAACTCAGTCAAGATTTCTCACTGTTTCCTTCGCAGAAGGACAGTCATGCAGAAGGCATGGTCCAAGGCTTATTAAGCCAAGAACAAGTTGATGATAAAAGTGCCCAATTAAAAGCGTTGGATATCGATGGTTACATTCAAGAAGTGGTCTCCCCCAGCGAATCCAGTCAACGTTTAAATGCAAAGCAACTGGTACACAAATTAACCACTCGCTTTATTACCGAACAAGAATTTGGCCCACTTTATGTAGCTGAAGTTGAACTGGATTTTAACAACCAGTTTCGCCGTGTAGGATTCATCGGGCAAAACCGCTCTGAGCGCAACGGTGCATGGTTACCCGAACACCACCAACAGGCAGTAAAGGCGTTACGACAATTTGCCAGACACATCACCCCTGTTGTGACCTTAATCGACACCCCAGGAGCCGATGCCAGTGAACAAGCCAACCTAGACAATCAAGCCCACAGCATTTCACGCTTAATTTCCGAAATGTCCAATATAGATGTCCCGACTGTAGGCATTATTCTGGGAGCGGGTTATTCCGGTGGTGCTATTCCACTTGCTTCAACCAATATATTATTGTCGGTACGTGATGGTATTTTTAATACCATCCAACCACAGGGCCTTGCCAGTATTGCACGTAAATACAACCTATCATGGCAAGAATGCGCAAAATATGTGGGTGTCTCCGCTTATGAGCTGCAATTACGCAATGTTATCGACGGCATCATCGACTACGCTCCGGGCGATCGAATTGATCAGCTGCAAAACCTATCTGATGCGATCACCACCAGTATTCTAAGCATTGAAACCGGCGCTGAGAATTTCGCTCGTGAAAACCCCTATTTAATGGATCATTACTTGCGCAGTGTTGAGCGCTATCTCAACCCATCAAATAAGCTAGTAGCATTAGAAAAAGGTTCCAGCTTAAACCTTGCCTCGAGCCCGTCTGAACATCACAACCTATTTCGTATGACATATCGTTATATGCGATACCTGACACTCAGAAAACGTATTTCTTCCACCACTACAGGCCATTACAGTCGACTAGCAGAAGTAGAAGTGCCAACCGGCAAATTAAATGAGCGCTTAGAAGGTGAAAAACGTAAAAAATTCCAAAAATGGCTTCAAGCCCCAGATAAGATTCGTTACGACGAAGACCTAAATAAACTTTGGAAAAACTACATTCAAAAGTTAGAAAGTCGAGATGAAGATCGCGGCTCAATTTCTAAGTTATTTTTCGGTGAACCTGAAGATAATTACATCAAAGCAAAGCAGGATTTCAGTTTCTCTCTTGGCTTGTATTTATTCAATCGCTGGAAGTCCGATGCAGTCGTTAATTTTGCAGAGCTCATTGACTACTTAGAAGACTTTCAACAAAGTCGATTCCTACTAACACAAGATGATTTAGTTGATACCAAGGCTATTATTCATTTCATTAAAACCAATGATCATGATTTGGCTAAATTTATTCAGAAAAGCCTGAATTATGATACTCAAGCATTATTAGCAAACTTTACGAAAGAAGGCTCAAATGAAGCATTGATTACAGGTTTAACAGAAGCATTAAACTGCATCATTAAATCTGAAAAAATGCCAAAAGAAGTCATTGAAGGCATTAACCTCAGCCAAACTACGCAACAATTACTCAATAGCGTGGCAAGTGGTTCACTAGAAGCAAATCGACGTGTTTTAGAAGATGCCCTGGCCCCTTATATTCGTATTAAGTCAGAAGAGTCCAGCGTCAAATCCAGTAAAGATGCGACCGTGCTAGACGCTATATTACTGGATGACTTACGCACTGAATTCATCAGTATTAGTCAAAATTTAATCATGTTCGGCGCACTTTATGATTACGTCATACGTAATTTAGGCACCATTGCGAAAGAAGCAAAGGAAACCCATAGCCTATCTTATACAGCGGTGAATAATTTATTAAACCAAGGTTTGGAATATACAAACAACTTAAGCATTGCTGAAAACCACAAGGAAGAGTTCGCCAACTGGTTTAAGTACTTTGTAGAGTCCAGCCAACGTGGCGCGTTTTTAATTCAAGTAGAAGAGTGGAAAAAGCACAGCTTCCCACGCTTAAGCGATACGCTTTTTGTTATCGTTACATTTTTCTTTGATAAATTGCTTGCCGAGTTTTATGAGTCAAAAGATGGTGGCAACTATAATGGTCGAATAAATCCTTATAGCATTGGGCGTAAAAAAGATTTTTGGAATCGTCTTACCATCGCGTACTTTGATTTACTGATTCAAGATGTATTAGACGATGTAAAAAAACAACGCACCACCCCAAGCCAAGCATTTGTGGATCGATTCTTTAATGATTTCGAAGAAATCAATGACCATCTTATGACCGCTGATCCAGTACAGTTTCCAGGATTCAGAAGCGCCATTGAAAAAGCGCTTACAGAAGAGATAACACCTTGTGGCGTAATCACTGGTTTTGGCACCATACAAATTGGCGATGAAAGTCGTCGTGTAGGGACACTTATATCAAATCTCGATTTTCAAGCCGGCGCATTTGATATGGCCAGTGCTGAGAAGTTTTGTAAGTTATTAGTTGAATGCGCCCGCCACAACTACCCCGTTATTTGCTTTGTCAGTTCAGGGGGCATGCAAACCAAAGAAGGTGCGTCCGCATTATTCTCTATGTCTGTGGTAAACGATCGCATTACACGCTTTGTTCGTGACAATGATTTACCGATTGTGGTATTCGGCTATGGCGATTGCACGGGCGGTGCACAAGCCAGCTTCGTTACGCACCCTATGGTCCAAACATTCTACTTCTCTGGTACAAACATGCCCTTTGCTGGCCAAATTGTTGTGCCTTCTTATTTACCATCAACAGCCACCCTATCCAACTATTTATCACTCAATCGTCAGTCAATGGCCGACTTAGTTAAACACCCTTTTGTGGAAGAACTGGATAGCCAGCTGCGGGAAATAGACCCAGCTATTCCAATTGCACGTAAAACCGTTGATGAAGTACTGGCGCGTATTCTTAGAGGTTATGTGACCCCAGGCAAGGTAAAAGCAAAAGAGGTCACCAATCAAAATAAAGAAAAGCTTTTCCGCCCAGTTAAAAAAGTTCTGATCCATGCTCGTGGCTGTACCGCTGAAAAATTGGTTCGCAAAGCGCAAGAGAATAAAATTGATGTAGTACTCGTCCAATCCGACCCAGACATGAACAGCACCGCTGCCGATAATTTAAATGCAAAAGGTCGTCTTGTTTGTATCGGTGGTAATACACCAGATGAAAGCTATCTAAATGCACAAAGTGTAATTCGTATTGCCGAACTTGAAAAAGTCGATTCACTGCACCCAGGTATTGGCTTCTTATCAGAAAGTTCTCAGTTTGCCGCTTTTTGTGGCAATCATGATATTAACTTCATAGGTCCTAGCGTGTCCTCCATGGAAACCATGGGCAATAAGTCCAATGCAATCAATACTGCTATCAGCTCAGGGGTGCCTGTAGTACCTGGCTCTCATGGCATCGTGACCACATCAGCGATGGCAGCAAAGGTGGCCGATGAAATTGGTTACCCTGTCTTACTTAAAGCCGTACATGGTGGCGGTGGTAAAGGCATTCAAGTGGTTCATGAGCCATCCACTATTCATGAGCTTTTTCATCAAATCTCAACCGAAGCGCGCAGCGCGTTTGGTAATGGTGATGTGTATTTAGAAAAATTTGTCACCTCATTACGTCATATCGAAGTGCAAATTTTACGTGATAGTCATGGTAACACCCGCGTACTCGGTTTACGTGACTGCTCGGTGCAACGTAACAACCAAAAAATCATTGAAGAATCTGGTTCAACCATGCTGCCTAAAAACCTAGAAGACAAGGTTTATGATTACGCCGAAAAATTAGCCGATGCGGTTGATTATTTTGGCGCAGGTACCGTTGAGTTTATTTATAACCTAGATGCTAATGATGTCTATTTTATGGAAATGAACACACGCCTGCAGGTTGAACATCCGGTAACGGAACTGGTTACAAATACTGATATCATGGGTTTACAGTTTAAAATCGCAAGCGGCGAAAGCATTGCTGACATCAAGTACAAGCCGAAAGGCTATGCTATGGAATTGCGTATTAATGCAGAGAAAGCGACCCTTCAGGGGGATGAGATACAGTTCATTCCCAATGCTGGAAAAATTACGCGCTTTGAATTACCAGAAGATAAAAATGTGCACTTATTAAAATCCATAGAGAGCGGAAAAGAAGTTACCCCTTTCTATGACAGCATGGTGGTACAGGTCATCTGTTACGGCAAAGACCGTAACGATACGATCAACAAATTGAAAAAATACTTGGATAACACCATTATTCAAGGTGTCAGCACAAACATCCCGCTATTAAAACGCATTCTGAGTGACGATGTATTTGTAAATGGCGATTACGATACGGGTTACTTACCGAACTTCTTAAGCCGTATTGATAAAGACGCATTGATAAAAGATATCGCAACCAGTGCAGGTGATAGCAAGCAAAGCATGACGCTTGATAATCTTCGCATTGAGGGCTCTAACGAATTAAAAGTATTGGCACCGGCTAGCTCCATTTTTTACAGTGCACCCTCACCAACTGAACCACCTTATGTAAAAGAAGGTGATACGATCTCAGTGACGAAAACCCTGTGCTTAATGGAAGCCATGAAGATGTTTAGTCCGTTGAATTTAAAATCATTCAACACCCAAAGCAATACACTTTATGATCCAGACGCTCAGTATAAAGTTGTACGCATCCACAATGCCGAGGGACAACAAGTAAACCAAGGTGACCTATTGTTTGTTATTAGCCCCGTGCAACATTAGCAACCAAAAAAGCCCAATACTCTATATGAGTATTGGGCTTTTATAATATTTAAGCTTTTCTTTTTAATTCCACTACTTCAAATGCTGCATCAATTCTGCGGGTGGCGCCACAAGCGCCCCTTCTTTTTGAAATAAAATGGCTGTTTTCATCTTGCATATATCGGTATCACCGCGCTTAACCTCATAATAGAGGTCGAAGCCATATTTATGAATATCCCCCATATACAAATAAATAGAGGCCTGATCAAACGCAAACGCCTCGTTAACATACTGTAAGGCCGCATCTGCCATAACGGTATTGCATCCCTCTATATCCAGCTCATGGAAGTCCAGAGAAGCAAACCAAGCGCTCCTGCATTCTTGCGCATACACAAGTAACCGATCATTACCTAAGTGCCCAGCATAATTAATATCGGTGACACGAACCGTTATTTCCATTGAAAATAGAACTGTTTTGGGAATTTCAAGTCGAATACGCATGGCTTTTCACATGAAAGTTATGGGTGCATAAGTTATTATGCCATTATTTTTAGAAACATTGGGCCAAAGCACACATTAAATCAGGTTAAGTGCTATAAATAGGCATAAGCCTGTTATCTAACTTGAGTGCATCATCCAATAAGGAATATAACGTTAATGTTGCGTCATCTTATAATACTCAGTACGGTTTTTTGTTCGTTTTTAGTACAAGCAAGTGCAACTGAAGTCCCCGTTTTAAAGCCAGAGGCTGAACACGCTTTAACCAATCGCGCTGTGGTTCACCACCTATACCAACACCATTATTCACGAAAGTACCTCAACAATGAGTTTTCTGAAAAGGTCTACACACGGTATTTGGATATTCTAGATAACACCCGCTCCTACTTTACTCAGTCAGACATTGAGCAGTTCGAAAAGTACCGTAACAAGCTTGATGACGCCATTAAAACCAACGATCTTAAGCCTGCATTTACCATTTACAACCGATATGAACAGCGCGCAATTGAACGCTTAGATTACGCACTCGCTTTACTCAAAGGGGGCATCAAACAATTTGATTTCAAAAAAGACGAGACACTTGAGCTTGACCGCGAAAAGTCACCTTGGGCCAAGTCTAGCGAAGACCTAGATCAACTATGGCGTAAACGCATCAAGAATACGGTTTTAAACCTCAAGCTTGCAGGCAAAGAAGACAAAGACATTATCGAGTTATTGGAGCGCCGGTACGAGAGCCAATTAAACCGAATCATACAAATCAATTCTGAAGATGCTTTCCAGTCTTATATGAACGCATTGACCTATACGTTTGATCCTCATACGCAATACATGTCACCACGAAACAGCGAAAACTTTAATATCAATATGAGCCTATCGCTTCAGGGTATTGGCGCTGTGTTACGCAGTGAAAATGAAAACACCATCGTGGAGCGCCTGGTACCGGGTGGCCCTGCTGCAAAAGCGGCTCAGCTGAAACCCAGTGATAAGATTGTCGGCGTTGCCCAAGACAAAGAAGAGATGGTTGACGTGATCGGCTGGCGCTTAGACGAAGTAGTCGACCTTATACGTGGGCCAAAAGACAGCACCGTTCGCTTAGATATTATTTCTGGTAGTGGGCAAACCGAAACTCATCGGACCATATCCATCGTTCGGGATGAAGTAAAGCTGGAAGATAGAGCAGCATCGAGTGAAACCATCGAAATTAAACGTGAAGATAAAGCCTATAAACTGGGCATTATTGATATCCCTGCTTTCTATGCAGATTTTGAAGCCAAAAACAAAAATGACCCTAATTTTCGCAGTACCACGCGTGATGTCAGCAAATTAATTAGTAAGCTCAAAGGCGACAACATTGATGGGCTGATTATTGACTTAAGAAATAATGGTGGAGGCTCTCTGGCGGAAGTGAACAACCTCGTTGGTTTATTTATTCCGCAAGGACCCACGGTTCAAGTTCACTACAGCTTTGGCCACACTCAGGTATTAGCCGACCAGGACCCTTCTGTACTTTACGATGGTCCACTAGTAGTTCTAACGAATCGATTAAGTGCGAGTGCATCTGAAATCTTTGCAGGCGCAATACAAGATTATGGCCGAGGCTTGATTGTCGGCAGTCAGACTTTTGGTAAAGGTACGGTACAGACATTAATCCCACTATTTCGTGGTCAAATGAAAGTGACTAATGCTAAGTTTTACCGCGTAAGTGGTGAGAGCACTCAGCACAGAGGGGTGATTCCTGATATCAGCTACCCTGAAATCTATGATATTGAAAAAATCGGCGAGAGCGCATTAGAAGAAGCCCTTCCTTGGGATAAAATTGATGCATCAAAATTCAAACCACAACACAGTCTTACAAATGTCGTCCCAGGGCTTGAAAAATCACACTTTAAACGCATCGAGAACAATCCCGATTTTGAATACCTAAATGAACAGGTAGAATTTTTAAAAGAACTGCGTAATGACACGACTATCTCTTTGAATATCGACACTCGAGAAAAAGAACGTCTTGAAACCGAAGCAAGACGCTTAGCGCTTGAGAATAAACGCCGTAAGGCAAAAGGCCTTAAAATCTTAGAGAAGCTTGAGGATGATACAGACGAGGACTCAGATCCTAACAAAAAAGATGTAACCGAGGATGCGTTACTCGTTGAAGGTGGGGAGATATTGGTAGACTTCATCAACACTCAATTAGGTAATGCTTTAACCAAGAAATAACAGAAAACGTTTCGCATAAAAAAACCACGCCATGCGTGGTTTTTTTATGTTTGTTCAACACACTATCTGTGCTAGCGAATTTTCCCTTCCAGAATATCCGCATCCATGACCAGTAGTTTTAAAGCCTTAGAAGAAAACTCACGTCGATAAAGCACGCTGACAACCAAAAAAGTCGCCAGCATGAACAAAACAGGATGAATAAACCAAGCCAGCGTGGCCATCGCAAAATAATAAGCACGCAGCCCATAGTTAAATGCATGACCTGCTTGATCTAAAATTTTACCCGTTGAATAAGCATACTCTTTTCTTTGACGGGCATTAAATTGATCCTGATCAGGCATAGGTGCTGCACCGACTAGCACACTACCAAAACCATATTGACGCAAAGACCAGGTAAAACTAAAAAACGCATAAACCATTATAAAGAGCAACAAGCCCAGCTTATAATGATTAAAATCGGAGCCAACGCTTTCAAGCATCACCCACTTCGAGGCCGAGGTCAAAGCAGTAAGGACAGCCGCTACAATGATGACGGTTGTGGACGCCATGAAATTTACATTTCGCTCAAGATTTGCAAGTAAAGCCGCATCACCTATTCTGTTTTCTCTTAACATCATGCGCTCCATCCAAGAAACACGATGTAAATCTAAAACAGATGCCAAGCAATGGGTTCTTTTAGCCATGTATTTAGCAAAATAGCTATATCCCACCCAAACACATACGAACACCACAAACGCTACATAATTCCAAACCACGTGATTTAGAATAAATTCATCTTGCATACAGTTCTCTATTTAAGGAAGTTAACCACTTCTTTATCGTTCAAGGCTTTATTAAACAATTCAGATAACATGGCGTTAAGGTAATTTTCATTGAACTCTGCTGTTGGTGCAGTTGCTACATCTTGGGCACGATTAGCCGCAAATCGTTTTGTTAAACTAGAGCCAGAACGACTTATGGTGACCACTATTTCACCTTCAAGCTGAATATGGCTTACCCAGTTTTCATCAGGTGAAAAATAGCGCAGCTTCTCGATACTTACTTCTAACTTAGACAGAGGCTCTGGGCCTTTAATCATATTAATATCTTGAGCTAACATCGCGTTCTGCAATGACTCACCAATCGATTTTGCCAACGCCTGTTCGAAGCTAATAGGCCCTTGATTTTTAGCATTACGATAACCTAGTAGGTCTGTATTCTCACGATTATCTTTTACCACTAATTCAACAGGTACCTTAACACCATTTAATTGCTCAAAACTCAATTGAGGAGAAACTTTAAGGGACTGCGGACCGACTGCACAACCAACCAGCAACAAAGCAGCTATAGCGCTTAACATTAATTTCATATATATACTCCTTTTTTAATTTTAAAGTTCACGCATTTTGCTCGCTGCGCATAAACACCCATTCTTTTTCATTTGATTGCTCTGGGCTGAATTTATAACCGCTAACATCGAATTTTCTGATATCTTGAACATCTTTTATTCGATTTTTAATTACAAATGCGGCCATCAAACCTCGGGCTTTTTTTGCATAAAAGCTAATAATTTTATATTGGCCATTTTTTTCATCTTTAAAAACTGGTGTAATAACCCGGCCCTTAAGCTGTTTCGTTTTCACGGCCTTAAAGTATTCATTTGATGCCAAATTTAAAACCACATCTTTAGCTGCCGCTTCTTCGTTTATTTTCTGTGTAATGCGGTCACCCCAAAACTCATACAAGTTCGCCCCTCTTTGATTACTAAATTTAGTCCCCATTTCAAGACGATAAGGCTGCATTAAGTCTAAAGGCTTTAATAAGCCATACAAACCCGAAAGCATGCGCAAGTGTTTTTGTGCAAAATTAACGTCTGCTTTTTTAAGCGAGTAGGCATCTAATCCCGTGTACACATCCCCTTTAAATGCATACATGGCAGGTCGAGCATTGTCAGGGGTAAAAGGTGTCGCCCAATGCTGAAAGCGATTGACGTTTAACATTGAAAGTTTATCGCTGAGTTTCATCAAGGTGGCGACATCTTTTGGTGTCAAGTCCACTAATTCATCCATGAGTAATTGTGATTGATCCAAAAGCTCTGGCTGAGTAAATTCATCAAAGGGTAACGGTGTTTCATAATCCAGCGTTTTAGCTGGTGATACGAGCATCAACATTGTATTTATCTACCTCTCAAACCAAATTGGCAGTATTGGTCGTTTTTCATTTCAATTAAGGATACGTATAGTAGTTCATTGCTGCCAGCCATCAAAAGCAAACAATAATAAAAATGCTTACGAGGCACCCCTTTATGCAACCCAAATCCGTCACCGGCTTGAATGTTTTTTCTGGCACCCTGCGTATCTTGCCAGATATTGGACGCATTCTTAAGGGTCTATACCACCTTGCTACGGCAAAACCCGATAAATATCAGTCTTTAGGTCGAATGTTTGAGATTCGGGCATCTCAACACCCTGATCAATGTTTTTTACGTTATGAAGACAAACAGTACAGTTACCAGCAATTCAACCAGTGGAGTAACCGTATTGCTCACTATCTTGATGATACTGGTATAAAAAGTGGTGATGTTGTCGCACTAATGATGGAAAATCGCCCTGAAACCCTTGCTTGTGTCTTGGCTATCACCAAACTTGGTGCCATCGTTAGTATGATTAATACTACACAACGGGATGAAGTACTGCTTCACAGCCTTACAACGGTTACCCCGCAGTCCGTCATAATCGGTGAAGAATGTATTCAAGCCTATAATGACGTTAGCTCACAGATAAATAAGGCGGCCAATTTTAATCAATTTTATATGGCCGATAATACATCGAACCCTGCCCCGCAGGATTTCATTGATATTGCCAGTGCTTGTAAACACGCGTCATCGGATAATCTCGCCAGCACACAATCTATACAAATGAAGCAAACTGCCTATTACATTTTCACCTCCGGCACCACAGGTTTGCCCAAAGCCTCGATTCTGACTCACTTCAGATGGATAAAAGCCATGGGCGCATTTGGTCTGTCGGCTTTCAGAATAAGAAAAGACGACGTGTTTTATGTCTGCTTACCCTTGTATCACAATAATGCGTTAACCGTTTCCTGGGGCAGTATCGTAGGTGCTGGCGCAACCATGGTGCTAGCCCGCAAGTTTAGCGCATCTCGATTTTGGGATGACTGCCGTCATTATGGTGTGACTGCTTTTTGTTATATTGGCGAGCTATGCCGATATCTATTGAATCAACCAGCAAAAGAAAACGATCGCAATCACAGTGTTCGTGTCATGGGTGGCAATGGACTACGTCCTGACATCTGGATGAAATTCAAACACCGATTTAATGTGCCTCAGATTATGGAGTTATATGGCGCTAGCGAATGCAATATTGCATTCGTTAATAGCTTAAATCTCGATATGACGGCAGGTTATTGCCCAATGAGTTTTGAGGTAATTGAATATGATATCGAGCAAGATACTCCGGTTTTAAATAGCGACGGGTTCATGATACCAGTGACAAAAGGCGAGACCGGCTTGCTCATAGCAGAAGTCACTGAACGAAGCCCATACGAAGGCTATACAAATACTCAAGCTAACCGTTCAAAGGTGCTAAATAATGTATTCAAGGCCGGAGATAAGTATTTTAATAGTGGTGACTTAGTTCAAAAACAAGGTTATAAGCACGTGGCATTTATTGACCGTCTGGGTGATACATTTCGCTGGAAAGGTGAGAATGTTGCAACAACAGAAGTAGAAGAAGTTGCCAACCAATTTCCACAAATCGAGCACTCAGTGGTGTATGGCGTGCAAATACCCAACACCGATGGTCGCGCAGGTATGGCTGCTATTACATTGAGCACACCTATTGAGCAGTTCGATACTAAAACATTCACCGAACACGTTAAGAATAAATTGCCTAATTATGCAGTGCCTATTTTTATTCGTATTCGCCCACAACAAGAAATCACCGGGACATTCAAATATAAAAAAGGCACATTAAAAGCGGATGGTTTTGACTATGAAACATTTAATGAGCCTGTTTTTGTTTTATTGCCAGGCAACACACACTATCAAAAGATAGACAGCCATCTTAATCAAAAGATTAAACAAGGTATATTCCAATTCTAACTAACAAACACCTGCCCTAAGTACTCTTAGGGTAGGTATAGCGCTTTTAAATTCAACCAATCCTTATCGCTTTCGATATCAACCAATACTTCTTTAAGAAAGGCATGCACGTCAATCAAATCATTTGTTAATAATATTCGAACGGGATAAACCCCACTTGGCTGTTTAGAAATATATAGGTTCTTTTTAAGACCAAGTAGATCACTGTAAAATTTAAGCGGCCCTTCATTTACAATCAAAGCATCAAGGTCATCGCTTTCATTTAGTCGCCTTAAACCTTCTAAGTCGTTATTAAAATTTACACGATGGGCTTTATTCTCAGACACTAATTTATCTAACATTGGATAGGTATAACCATCTATACCGCCTATTACCCTACCCGCATAGCTTGATTCATCATTCAATTCAAGTGGCCGCATCTTTTTTGAAACAAGTTCATCTTTTAGTGTAAGAACCACATCTGTCCATAAAAATCGCTCCATTTTGGTGTCATCAAACCAAACTGGATTAACAAACAATACCACCGCTGGTTGATCGCTCACCAGTAATGACTGAAGCCGCTGCATAGAAGTAACATTTATTTCAAATTCATATTGTCCCTTACTTTTCTTTGTCAGGTAACGAGCGAAACCATAACTCAACCCCACTTCTTTATCTTTACTCACAACCATCGGAGGAAATTGATGGTATTCGAAAATAGTAATTGCCTTAGAAGAAGCCTGAACTTGCAAAATAGGCAACATTAAACTGATAAAAACCATCATCAAATATGAAATAGAATTAAAAAATAATTTAAGATAAGAGATCATATTAAAGTACGAAATTTGAAACTTGATCCGTTAAACTTTTTGATTGCTGATTTAACCCCTTTACAGCGGTATCAATTAATTTTGTGTTTTCTTGCGCGTTTTTGCTTAATTCATTAACACCGTTTAAGTTGGAATTTATTTCATCAATCACTGAAGTTTGCTCTTCAATGGCGGATGCCACCTGCAGTATTCGGTCACTGATGCTGACCAAGGATGATGATATATGAGACAAGTTCTCCTCTGATTTCTTTGCATATTCAACTGTACTTGTGGCGCGCTCTTCCCCTTCTTTCATAGACTCTACAGCTTTATTTACACCATCCCTTAAGTTTTCAATCATATTATTAATATCACCAGTGGATTGCTGTGTTTTACTCGCTAAAGTTCTCACCTCGTCCGCAACCACCGCAAAACCTCGACCTTGCTCCCCAGCACGAGCCGCTTCAATTGCAGCATTTAAAGCCAATAGGTTTGTTTGCTCAGCAATACCCTTAATCACATCCAATACTGAGGCGATATTAGTTGTTTCACTCACAATTTCTTGAATAACAAGGCCAGATTTCATTACATTGTCAGCCAATAATTCGATTTCCTGCATGGCTCGATGAAAATCTTTTGATACTTGCTTAGCTGTCTGATCAGAATGCTTGGCTTCTTCAGAGACCTGCTGCGTATTGGTAGAAACCTCTTGAATAGCCAATCCCATTTCATGATTCGCCGTGGACACCATTTCCATAGACCTTGCGTAATGCTCACTGTTGGTCAAGCTATCTTGAGCACCTTCTTGCAACTGACCACTGGCGCTGTTTACTTCTAATGCAACAACCTGAATTCGCTTCATCAACGACTGCATCCCAGACAAAAAACGATTAAAACTGTGGCTAAGGCGGCCTATCTCATCATTCCCAAATCGCGGCATACGTTTTGTTAAATCGCCTTTGCCACTAGCAAGTTCATCTAATGATTGAGATAGATGATTGAGCGGACCAATAATCATTCTAGGGAAGAACACCGCAACACAAACCGTAATCAATATCGCCACAAGGACCAAAACAAAGGTCTTCGACATGGCCTGCTGTTTCGTTTCAACGGTATGCAGCTGTAACGCTGCAGCTTGAGCACCTAATTGCTCGCCTATTAAGTCAAGCTTATCTCGCATGAATTCAAAGGCACTATCTAAATCATTTGTACTTATTTGGGTTGCTTCTTTAATAGAGATACGCTGATCTTTCACTTGCTTAACTAGACCCTCTGTCTTTGGGCGCCACTCATTAAATGTCACTAAAAATTGTTTAGCATCGGCAATGATGCTTTTTGATATATTAAGATTTGTAATTTTTTTAAGTCGAGCTTCAACCTGCTGAATATTTTCTTCATGCATTTTGAAGAAGCGCTCCTCTGTGAGGCCTAAAGCGATACTGCGCTCTGCAATCTGCGCTTGATAGAGGTCTCTATCAGCATTTAAAACCAGCTCAATGCCTGGAATATATTCCTCATTAATGTGAGAAAACTCTTTTGAGATCCGCTCCATATCTGTGATTTGTAAAACAGACAAAATGAGCAATAAAATGCCGACTGTCGCAATTGGCAGTCTTAATTTCTTCGCTAAACCGAGATCTGACCATTTCATAACCAACTCCTTCTTCCCTTATATGAGGATAGGTTATCAAAGCAGTTAATCAATTTTGCTGACGTGGGTGGATTAAGCTACTATCAAAGTTCAAGTGTAAGCGCCTCTTTTTGGGGCAAATATTATTAACGGAGCAACACATGAAAAGAAGCAGTAATACGGAACCCATACCACCACCTTACCAAGCCGCTATGGTGAACACTGTTCAATTTCATAGCAATGACAACTGTCCCCACCAGTTACAGTTATTCCGCACCCATCACAGTCCTGACACATCACCTGTTATCTTATGCTTTCCCGCCATGGGTGTTCACGCTTCTCATTACACTCAGCTTGCGAGTCACTTTAACGAGCAAGGTTTTCACTTTGCATGTACCGATTTAAGGGGAAATGGGCCTCAGTAGAAAAAACCATCTTGGTTTAATAACTTCGGATATCAAGAAATGCTGGAACAAGATTGGCCAGCATCCATAACGGAAGTAAAAAAGCACTTCCCACGCAGTCCGATTTTTTTAATGGGTCATAGCCTCGGTGGCCAGCTAAGCGTGTGTTTTAGCGCACTAAACCCAAACGTCATCCAAGGTATTATATTAGTTGCCGCTGGCACATCTCACTACAACGCATTCCATCACAAATTGCGCACTTACTGCGCCTCTCAGCTTTTATCCCTAATGAGTTACTTCACTGGCTATTTGTCTTATAAAAAACAGGGCTTAAGAGTCCGTGAGGCACGCCAACTTACTCGCGATTATGCTTACAACGTTCGTACGGGTCGCTATAGGATAAAACAGGCAAATGGTTACAAATCACTTGATGGGTATTTAACACAAATGAAGACCGCCATACTTGCCTTTAGCTTTGATGGTGACAGATACACCCCACATAGCAGCACAGTCAAGTTATTAGATAAGCTTTCACGTGCAAAAAAGACTCACATTCGTACCAGCGCCCTGGAAATGCAAATACACAGTATCGATCATTTTAACTGGGTACAAAATGGTGACAAATTAGTCCCATCTATAACGAAATGGATTATTCAACAAGGTGACTAGTCTATCTGCCCCTGAACTCTTTCTACTGAGCTTTGCAACACTCTTTACAAGTGGCTTTGCAGCGGTTTTAGGACAAGGGGGTGGTATTATGTTATTTGCATTACTGTCTATTTATTTTGACCTCCCCCTGTTAATTGCTCTCCACGGTGTTGTTCAGATATTTAGCAATAGTAGCCGCGCTGCCCTTGCACTTCCTAATATTAAGTGGAGGATAATAAACCCCATTTTATTGGGTACTCTCTTAGGCGCTATTGCCATTTCCCTCATACTACCGCGATCTAATTGGCAATGGATGCAATCTGTCATTGGTGCATATATTTTATTGGTTACCTGGCGTGGTGGTATCTCTATTCGCGCAAACATACCTGGCATGCTTTTCATCAGCGGTTTATTTCAAGGTGCTTTAGGATTATTACTCGACGCAACGGGGCCACTCACCAGCGCATTACTTTTCTCAAAAGGTTTAGCAAAAGACAGCATTGTCGCCAGTAATGCCGTAATCATGACCACCAGTCATATTATTAAAGTTATATTACTGTACGCACTGGGAGTGGGTTTATGGCAACACGTAAATGCTCTAGTAGCATTAAGCCTTGCTGCCGTTATTGGGTCATTCATAGGTACGCATATTCGGCACAAAATAGCTGCTGAGCGCTTTGCGTTCTTATTTAAATGGCTTCTAACCATCTTAGCTCTACGATTATTGTTATCAGGCATGTCTTTTTTATGAGGATATCGTCATTCAAATGTCATATTTTCATACCATGCTAAATATATGCAGCACACTCAAGTCTTCAATGAATACACAACAGCCTACACAAAACGCCATCTACACGTTATTATGCAAAAAAAGATAACGGTATAAAAATGGATTCAGCGGATCTAATAGAGACATTCGATAAATTAGTTATTACCTCCGGTGAGCTTTGTAAAAGCATTCGAGCCAGCCATGAAGGTATTTGGCTACCGCTGTGTGCGCAAGAAGTATCACAAGGGGTTCAAGCTATCGATAAGGCCTGTAATATGTTTATGGACTTCTGGTACCAAGATGGTCAAGACGGACGTGAAACACGAAGTTGTTTTGGTTTCATTGCGGTGAATCAATCTACACTGGAACTGGCCGACAAAGTAAACGAACTTAAAGATGCATTTAAACAAATAGTGCAAACACTGCAAAAGACTAACAAACAACAATGGCTCGAATTAAAGGGCCAACTGGCAAGACGCCATTCATCATTACAAGAACAGCTCCATTTTTCTGGACTGAGCCGCCTTCACCTTAAGCAAACATGGCGGACCATCACAGTAACGGATCGCACACCGGTAAGAATTGGATTTAACTGGTATCACTCGGGCCGCAGCATTCAAAAAGTGAGCGTTCAACAAGCTTATGACGCCCTCACCCGATTAGATACAGCGAGCCCACATATCCAGGCCCAATTGAAAGCCGTTGGTCTATTAGCCAGCAATACGCCGTTGGCTAAAGTCCAGAACCTAGCACCCACTATGCGTGCCAATTTATTTTTTGAAGACGGTAAAGTACCGGCTCGTCAAGCCATGAATATTTCACTGCCTATTTTATTTAAATCTCATAAAGAGAAAATATTACCTCAACATAATGAGCCAGAAATAGAGCCACCACAAACGCGACAAAGAGCCGTACGCAGCGACCGTAAAATTGAAGATACGCCATTTTTACCAAGCATTCGCGTGCACCGATATAATCAATAATATGATTAGAGAAGCTATGAAAATTTATGGTCATCGTGGCGCCAAAGGGGTCGCCATGGAAAACAGCTTAGCGGGTTTTCAATTGGCAGCCAGCCAAGGAATCGATCGCTTTGAACTGGACGTGCGCTTAAGTAGTGACGGCCAATTAATGGTCGTTCATGATGAGAAATTAAAACGACTTGCAGATAGCCACCTAAGTGTCAGTAAAAGTAGTGCACAAATATTAGGTGTCACCACATTAAAAGGCACACAACAGGGTATCCCAACCTTAGAGCAAGTAGTGGCCGCTTGTCCAAACGTTGTGCACTGGCAATTTGAAATTAAAACCCAGTCAACAAACCCTGGTTTCTTGCAACCTATGGCGCACTTAATAGAACGATTTCAACTTGAAGAAAAAGTCGTGATCACGTCAAAACATACCGGCATTTTACGCGCGTTTAAACGCACCCTACCCCACATAGCAAGGGGTTACGTACAAGAGTGGCCTCTACCAAATGGCCTGCGCACTGCATTAGCTTTGCAATGCACTCACCTATGTTTAAACAAGAGCTTAGCTCGGCAAAGTTATATCGCAAAAGCTCAGAGAAAAGGCTTAAACGTGAGCATTTGGACCGTGAATGACGCTGATGATATGACTCGCCTATACCGCTATAAAGCAGACAGCATTATCAGTGATTACCCTCAAGCGGCCAGAGAAGTCATTACCGCATTAGCTAATCAAGATAAACCAGCATGAACACGCTCTATATAACCGGTGCAGGGGTCAGTGCAGAAAGTGGCATCCCTACTTTTCGCGCACAGGATGGTTTCTGGACAATAGGCAGCGAAAATTATACACCAATGGAAATGGCAACCCGCAGCATGTATCAACGTCAACCGGGTGAGTTTTTAGCTTGGTACTACCAACGCTTTGCACGCTATCGTGACCATGGGCCAAATGAGGTTCATTATTTTTTAGCCGATAAAAACTTAATCACACAAAACATAGATGGGCTCGATGGCAAAGCCGGTAATACGGACTACATTGCCATTCATGGAAGATTGGATAAAGTCACTTTATTTCATGAACAAGGTGATCAAGTAGACATCATAGATGCACCTTGGGATAAAATTAACGAGCAAGAATTAAAGTCCTCGCTGCTTGAACAATTCAATATCAAAGACCGGCCCCAGCTAAATGAAAGCTATAAACCCTTGGTATTATTATTTGATGAATACTACACAAATCTATACCAGATGGATGACGCACAGCAAAGAATGAAACAAGCGGATAAAATGGTTTTCATGGGTACATCATTTAGTGTCAACATTACCAATATCGCTTTGGATATCGCGATGCAAAACCAGATAGAAGTGGAAGTCGTTGATCCAGATCCCGTCATTTTGCCTTATAAGAATGTCCGCTACATTAAGGCAACCGCCTCACAATACATTCAGCGATATGGCTAATTAGCATTTGCCTCTTTCAATCCGACACGGTTTAATCCGTTAAACGTCACTCACTAGGTGCTCCTATGCCTTCTTTTACAAAGCTTGTTTTCACCCTAAGCATTGCGTCTTTACTGAGCGCCTGCTCTGGTCAGCCACCAAAGTCATTAGGCTCTGAAACCCAACCACTGGCTGCCTGCCCAAGCGCCCCCAATTGTGTCTCCAGTTACGAGGCTAGCGATAACAGTCATTTTATCGCTCCTATAGTCTCAAGTGACTCTATTGAGAATAAACATCAACAGCTCACTCAGCTCATCCTAGAATCAAATAATGCCCAAATCACCAAAAGCACACCTAGGTATATTCGCGCCGAGTATACTTCTGCATTCTGGGGCTTCGTTGATGATGTAGAATTTATACTGCAAGACACGCGTATTCATATGCGATCTGCCTCACGCTTGGGATACAGCGATCTAGGGGTGAACCGGGATCGCCTTGAGTCTATTCGCGATCAGCTCAAAAAGTAAGGAGGTCACCCATCGCTAAGCCCCAAGAACTGATTTGCGTGATCCGGTTGCGTTAGCACATAACAATTGGCTTTAACTTTGGTATAATGCCGCGCAATTTGACCTTGGCACCTGATTATCTTAGGCCTTGCTGATTGGAGTAAGTATGACGACGAACATAGACACCCCAGAACACCTACAAGACGCTGAAGCTTTATTAACCGATGCGGGCTTTACAACCAGCAATACTTGGTATCACGGCACCTCCTCTGGTTTAACCAAGCAAATCTTAGAGCAAGGCCTTAAACGCTCTGGCGATAACGAAATTAACCAGGCTACTAAGAAGGCCATGGCCACCATAGGCAATACTTACACAGAACGAAAAGAGCCAATTTTTCTAACGCAAAGTAAGCAGTTAGCTTATTACTGGGCGACTCAAAAAGTACGCGCTCGTAAAGTTCACACGGGTAATGACGAAACACCTGAGGTCATTGAGATAACCCTTGACGAGACACTCAATGCAGGGGTTAAACCCGATGTGGGTGCGGTGGTCATGCTGATGGACCTGCACCCATACATGGGTTACTTAGAAGAGATTTACAAGGCGAAGGGTGTGCCATTTGACTTGGATGACATTCAAACGAATGCCATGGAACTTAACCGAGAAGATTATCTTAATAAATTTGGCCTTGCTTATTATGGCAAGAGCATGAGCGCAAAAGTACTAAAGCTCGTTAAATAGCCATCCATTAAAAGCCACCATATAGGTGGCTTTTTTGTATTAGCGTCAGCCCGTTTTTGCCATAAGCATTTCTAATTCTTTTTCTTCTTGCTGCGCTCGATTCTCACTTGCCAGTTCATCCGGTGTTTTTTGCAAAGACAAACCTGATAACCCACTATCTTCTTCCGAATCACTACCGTCCGCCAGTTTGATTCTTAAACGCAGATTATTTTCAGAGTCAGCATTTTTTAAAGCCTCTTCTAATGAAATTTTTCCGGCTTCAAAAAGCTTAAATAGGGCCGCATCGAATGTCTGCATACCTAGGTTTTCTGACTTGGACATAATTTCTTTTATGCCATCGGTATCGCCTTTAAATACTAGGTCCTGAATAGTTTTATTACCCAATAACACCTCAACCGCCGCCACCCGCTTACCGTCAACAGTCGGCACAAGGCGCTGAGAAACTATCGCTTGTAAATTTAAGCCAAGGTCTTGCAGTAGCTGTTTATGACGCTCTTCGGGAAAGAAATTAATAATCCTATCCAGTGCTTGGTTTGCATTATTGGCATGAAGTGTTGAGATGGCTAAATGCCCAGTTTCAGCAAATGCTAATGCGTGCTCCATGGTTTCTTGATCGCGGATCTCACCAATCAAAATTACATCAGGCGCTTGGCGAAGGGTATTTTTTAGGGCCGCTTTAAAGCTTTTAGTGTCCACCCCAACTTCTCGCTGATTAATAATCGAACGCTTATGGGTGTGAACAAATTCAATGGGATCTTCTATGGTAATAATATGCCCAGGCACATTGGTATTCCGGTGATCAATTAGAGAAGCAAGAGAGGTAGATTTACCCGAACCGGTGCCCCCCACAAACAAGATAAGGCCGCGCTTAGCTAAAATCACTTTTTTTAATACTTGCGGTAAGCCAAGATCATCAAAACGAGGAATGTCAGTCACAATATTACGCGCCACTAAGGAAACTTCATTACGCTGACGGAACATGTTTAAACGAAAACGTCCACCGGTCGGTAAGCTGATGGCCATGTTTAATTCGAGCTCTTGTTCAAACTCCTTCTTTTGGTCATCATCCATAACAGACTCAATCAATTGAGCAATTTGACCTGGTTTAAGGGGCTCTTTGCCCAAAGGCTTTAATGTTCCTTGGAATTTAGCACTGGGCGGTGCGCCCGTACTTAAATACAAATCAGATCCATCATGCTTCGCTAGAATTTGTAAATACTTAATCAACGCCATGGAATACACTTCTTATTATCAAAACTACAACTAAATTCAGTTTAAATAACATTTAAGCATAAAGTACCAGTTATGAATATTTTACAGACACATAAATGTGCGCAAAGTACCAAAACCGAAAACAGGAAATCCAACACAGTCTAAAACACAAACAATCAGACATAAAAAAAGCGGGCTCAGCCCGCTTTTTAAAAACAAACACAAAACTAAGACAATCGATTCAAACCATTTAGAGCCGCAATCCGATAGGCTTCAGCCATGGTTGGGTAGTTAAATGTATTATTAACAAAGTAACTCACCGTATTTCCAGCTCCCTCTTGTTTCATAATCGCTTGACCAATGTGAATGATCTCAGATGCTTGGTCACCAAAGCAGTGAATACCCAAGATCTCCAATGTATCGCGATGGAACAGGATTTTAAGCATACCCACGCTTTCACCGGTAATTTGCGCACGGGCAATACTTTTCAAAAACGCCTGCCCCACTTCATAAGGGACTTTTTCATTGGTCAGCTCACGCTCGGTCTTTCCGACAGAACTGATCTCAGGAATCGTATAAATCCCCGTTGGTACATCACTTACAAACCAGTAATCATCATCACCTGCAAGGTGAGCAGCTGCGCTTCGACCTTGGTCATAAGCTGCACTGGCAAGGCTAGGCCAACCTACTACATCACCCACAGCATAGACATGCTCTGCAGTGGTCTTATAGTTTTCATCAACATCTAATTGGCCTCGGCTATTGGGTTCAATCCCAACATGCTCAAGCCCCATATTACGTGTATTACCATTTCGACCAGCCGCCCATAGAAGAGCATCTGCTTTGATCTGCTTACCTGACTTAAAGTGCATCGTTACACTATTATCATCTGTATCAACTGAGTCGAATAATTCATTGTGTCGAATCAAAACACCCGTGTCGCGCAAATGGTAACTCAGGGCATCGGAGATCTCATCATCCAAGAACGGCAACAAACGCTCGCCCGGGTTAATCAAATCTACTTTCACGCCCAAACCACTAAAGATAGAGGCATATTCAGAGCCGATAACGCCTGCACCATAAATAATCATGGTTCTAGGGGTATGCTCAAGCTTCAAAATCGTATCGGAGTCGTAGACACGTTCATGGTGGAAATCAACACCATCAGGGCGAAACGGACTAGAGCCAGTGGCGAGAACAATTTGCTCTGCATGTAAACGTGTGCTCGATGCAGGGCCGTCGGTGATCTCGATAGTATGACTATCTACAAAACTACCATGTCCATGATACAAGTGGACACGGTTACGACTATAGAATTCTGTACGAAGCTTGACCTGCTTAGCGATAACTCGCTCAGCAGTTTTAAGAACTCGAGGAAAACTAAACCAACGAGGCTCACCAATATCACGGAACATAGGGTTCGTGTTATATGAGATGATCTGTTTAACCGAATGACGCAAGGCTTTAGACGGAATTGTGCCGTAATGAGTACAGTGCCCACCCACCACAGGGGCCTCTTCAACCACTGCTACTTTTTTACCTTTTTTTGCTGCATTCATTGCAGCGCCCTCACCAGAGGGTCCTGTTCCTAATACAATGACGTCATAATGGTAATCAGCCATTCACACACTCCTTATCCGTATTATTTTTTGCTGGCATCGTAGGCCAAATCAGCCTGCACACTGCCTGCTACTTTTTTCTTTTCAGTATCACATTTTTGCTTATCACCGCCGCATACATCACAAGCGGTTTCCATACCGATAGCACTCATTCCACCACATGAGCCACTAATCGGCTTCTGCCCAAACAAAACGCCAACTGCCATTAGTACAATGACAAGCAACATGAAAACAAAGACAACCAAAATCATTTCCATGGGGAAACCTCACTGTGTTTGCCAGCGGATAAACGCCGGCGTTGAATATTCATTAAAGCCTTGAGGGCTACGTTCAATCAAATACGCTTTTATATCATGCTCTAAGGCAAAGGCCTTGGCTTTTTTGGCCCCCATTACAAGCATAGCAGTGGCAAGCGCATCGGCACGGGCACATTTATCATCAATAATCGTAACAGAAGCAAGTGTATGCTTAACCGGATTTGCGGTAAAAGGATCAATTGTGTGGCTATATTGCTGCCCGTCCATCTCGAAATAGTTGCGATAATCACCGGAAGTCGCCATAGCACCATCCTTCATAGCTATGATTTTCTGCACCTGGCGCAGGTTCTCATCGGGTTTCTCAACGGCAACACGCCAAGGTTTATTAGGTGATTTAGTGCCTTTAGCACGCATCTCACCACCTATTTCTACTAGATAAGCTTGGGCGCCTTTACTTTCTAAGTAATCAGCTACCTTGTCCACGGCATAACCTTTGGCGATGGCGGATAAATCTAAGTATCTCTGCTGAGACTTGCTTATTTGAGTGCCATTTAATGTAACCACATCCAGGCCAATAGACGCTTTCGCCTGAGCTGTTTGATCTGGGCTTGGTAATTTATTAGGCATTTTATCAGGCCCAAAACCCCATAAGTTCACCACTGGCCCCACTGAAATATCAAAATAGCCTTGAGTAAGATCATTTAGGGCAAACGAAAGTTCTAATACTTCGCGTAATTCAGGGCTAATTTTATGAGAAACAGGCGGCTCAGCTTGATTAAACAAACTCAACTCGCTGTCTGATTGATAGGTCGACATCTGCTGATTAATCATCAATAGAATATCGTCAATATCACTTTGCGCTTGCTGGGAGTCAAGAGATGAAATAGAAGACCACTGGGCGCTGTAACTGGTGCCCATTGTGTAACCATGAATCTTATCAATGGTACTTACCTGACTAGAACAGGCGACAAGCTGACTGATTAATAATAGAAGGACAACAAACTTCATACAGATCCTTAAAAAGGACGCAGTATATCGGATATCAGCATGAGCCTCCACGCAACATCCATAGACGATGGGTAATTCACTGTTCAGCCAATACTTACTGATTGGGGACGAGGAGTTTATGTAACCGGTTTTCACCCGTTTGGGTCAATTGCCAGTAACTTTTTAAACCCGTTCTTTCTTTTGCTACGTTTTCAATGACGCCAGCACCTTTGAGGTAAGCCTTAAGACGCTGAAACTCGATATCATTACAACGTACACCTGACAAAGCATGAGAATCCTTAATCGCATCCATAAAGCTATCCCGGTAATTATCTTCTACATAATCTTCAAGGGCAGATCGCATACGATCCTCTGTCACTGGTGAGGTCATCATTGATCCAATATTCAAAAATGCCATATCCCAAGTGAGCAATACATTGCTCGTTACTTCATGACAGTTACCATGTGCAAACACCTTACCGGTAAAGCGCATGGGATAGCTATCCATTGCAAATAGCGTGTCGGTGAGAGCATCATGAAGGTGTAACGAGGTGTCTGGCTCAAGTGCCTTATTAGAATCAACCAAACCTAATTGCGGTTTGAGTAGATCGCGCAGTACTTGGCGTGCAATTAACAGTAAATCTTCTTTGTGATTCCAGTATTTAAAAATACCTGACATAGTAAAACGGTGAAGAGAGCGAAGGCGCTTAACATCTTGAGAATCCATACCTTTTAGCTCGGTATTTTTCAGTAATGCGACTAATTTTTTATGCTGACTTTTTGCATATACAGCCTCACGGTGAATAAAGCTTTCACCACTATCCGAAAGCGCACCGTAGGTGTCCCCCACAAGTAAGATAACAAGATCAGATTGATCAATGGTTTTTCGTACCAGTGCCCAATCGTATTCACCTGCACCCACTGAATAGTTGAGGCTGACCGGCAAGCCACCCAATTGCAATACAACGCGATTAACCGTATACAAGATATCCAAAGAATCTTTTGGGTCTGCGCAAATATAAACAGTGGGCTTTAAATTTTGATTCATATCCCTATTTACCGCTGTGTTAAATCCAGGCTAAGACCTTAGCCAGATACAATAATAAACTAATCGACAACGCCGATAATAACGTACTCATAGCAATGATATTCGACGCCAAAACATGGTTACCACCCATGGCTCGTACCATAACGAAGCTGGCTGCTGCAGTTGGGCTTGCGAACATTAAGATAATACAACCGATCTCAACGCCACCAAAGCCGAACCAATATGCGGCCAAGCCGACGGCTATTGGCACAACCACCAATTTAGCAAATACAGCTTGAGCCGATAGCGAACTGGTATGCTTAAGCTCTCTTAAACTCAAAGACCCACCAATAGCGATTAAAGCCAATGGCAATGTCATACGGGCTAAATACTGACCAGCATCATACATGACTTTTGGCAGTTTGAAATCCAGCCAAGCACTGAGAAAGCCTAGAAAAATAGCAATAATCAAGGGGTTGCGGGCAATATCCTTTAATGTCTTCAGCCAAGGCACTGACCGCCCTTGGTGCAAACTACGATTAAGTGCATATACAGACAAGATATTAAAAACAGGGGTCACAACTGCCAGTATAACAGCCCCAATGGCCAAACCCTCTCCACCAAATGCTTTAGCACATAAAGCAATACCAACAATACCTAAATTACTTCGAAAAGCGCCCTGAACCGCCACGCCTCTATCTTCATGAGGCACCCATAAAGCTGATAACCACCAGAAGACACTAAACGTAATTACTGCAGCCGCCATACAAAACCAAACGAGAGGCAGATGATCAGGCAAATGCAAATCATTATCAATCATTGATAGGAAAATAAGCAGCGGCAAGCAGATATTAAAGACCAAGGAAGAAGCCTGGGATACAAAAGGACTATCAATATGACCCTTGCGCTTAAGGTACAAACCCACAAAGACGATAATAAAGACAGGCCCCGTCACGGAAAGGGTATATTCTAATGCTTCAAAATAGCCCATTGATCCCCCAAAAGGCCGCATTGTATCAGGTTATGACAAGACAACCTGTACAATTAATAAGCAATTCATTTACCATATGGCATGTGCTATGATGCGCCGAATATTTATAGGTGAAGAACATGTCTCGAGTAAAAAAATCACGCTCACTTAAGCGCGTAACTGGCGGGGTTAAAACCGGCTCAAAGGAACGCACTAAATTAGAAAATAAACAGCGCAAAGCAAAGCAAAAAGCAGCTAAGCCGTTTAAACCAACTCGTCAGCGCTCTGTTTACCAACAGTTTGTAGATGAAAACAACCTAGTTGAAAAACAGCATTCAAACAAACCAGCTAAATCCATCGTAAACGACGCTGTGGTTGCTGAAGCGAAAGCACAAAAAACCAAAAAAGAACTGATTACCCCTATGCAGCCTAAAACGGTAGAAACACCTAAAGAACAAGCAGACGATCTTTGGGATCAATTAGAACAACCTACAAACAACAACATATTCTAAGAATACCCACTAAAATATGCAGCAAGATCAGCTCCACTGCGCTAATAAGACGCTCGATTTGTTTCGTCCAGGCGCACATCCCAAGCAACCATTACGGGCTTGGGATGCCGCAGATGAATACCTTATAGATACAATCAATACGCACTATCCTTCCAATAAACTGCTTGTTCTTAATGATCAGTTTGGCGCCCTAGGCTGTGCTTTATACAATCAAATCGATACATGGTCTTCCGATAGCGCCTGCGCCAAGCAGTCACTGGAACTTAATCTTAAAAAGAATGCATTGACGCTAAATGGCAATATTTGCGACTCAATTAATGTAAGTACAGACAGCGCATTAGCTGTTATGAAAATCCCAAAGAATACGAGTTTTTTAGAGTTTCAAATCAACCAATGCATCACCCTGGGTATTAATAAAGTGCTTCTTGGCGGCATGATGAAGCATTTACCAAAAACAATACTTAACCTATTACAAAAATTTGGTGAAGTTAATCGTCTGCCCTTCGTTAAAAAATCTACCGTATTCGAGCTCACATTAAATAATGCTACCCCTAACCCCTACCCAAAAAAGAATACATTTTATGGCGTACATCTTTTAAGTCATGCAAATGTGTTTGGTAGAGACAAACTCGATACGGGTGCGGAATTCTTTTTGGATCATCTAGATAAACTGCCTAAGGCTAATAAAGTAGCAGACCTGTGCTGCGGTAGCGGTATTCTAGGAATAAAATACGCACTGACTCATAAAAACAGCACTACAGATTTTTACGATGAATCATTTATGGCCATTGAAAGCTCTAAAGCATCATGGCCATTAAACCCATTAGTATCTGAAGCAAATTACTTTTGGGATGACGGATTAAAAAACGAAGATAAGCAGTACGATTTAATATTGTGTAACCCACCATTCCATGAGGCACATACGGTGGGAGACCACATAGCTAAACGATTATTTAAGCAAAGCAAAGCCGCATTAGAACCTGAAGGCAAATTAATTGTGGTGGGTAATCGTCACCTTCAATATCACCAAACACTCAAAAAATATTTTAAACACGTCGAGCAGATCGCCTCGAATACAAAATTTGTTTTATTAAGTGCCCATGGCTAGTTATCAAGTTCCCGCTGATGCAAGCCAAATTGAGCTCGAAGTAAAGCGCAGCCGTTTTCTCGGATTTGCTGCACGCACTATGGGCACGGAATCAGCTAAAGCTTTCTTGCAATCCCTTAAAGAGAAATACCCAGACGCAGGGCATCACTGCTATGGGTTTATAGCTGGCGCCCCTTGGAACAGTAATCAATATGGTTTCTCTGATGATAATGAACCTAGCGGCACAGCTGGAATGCCAATTTTCTCACATCTAAAACACAACAATATTGGTGAGATTACAGTTGTGATCGTACGATATTTCGGTGGAACAAAACTTGGTACTGGGGGACTTGCACGGGCCTATTCAGACGCCGCAAAAGAAGCGATCAATGCACTAGCATTGAAAGACTATATAGAAATGCAAACTTGCCAATTAGTACTGGAATTCGCCCAGGAAGCACAAATAAGAAAGGCCATTAAAGATGTGGGTGGCAGCGTAACAAACGTGTATTACACTCACCAAGTAACACTTGAGGTGCAGGTGCCAAAAGACGCCTCACTTGCACTACCCTATTCAGTATCACCATCACGATCAACAATATAGCGCGCTATATGGCGGTAGCCATCTTGCACCATATCATTGAAGCTCATGTATACTTCGAATTCTTGCTGAGATACTCTGCGAATACTTTGAATTTGCGCTTGAGTCTCTAGCTGCACAACCTCCCCAGAGCGAAAGCCTAGGTCTAAGGAAATAAGCAAAATGGGAAACTTAGGCTGAGTTTCGAAATTACTGCTACCGTGTAATGAAGTGATTTCTTCCTCATTACAATTCACACAAACACCTCTAGGTGTAATGTGATTACCCGCTAGAGCATATGTGCCCGAACCTTCTAAGGCCGTTGCCTCGACCTTTAAATACGGGCTAGCAAATTGTGGCTTAACCGCTTTCATGTTCATTTTTCAAAATATATACCAATGCATGTATATATAAGTAGTAACCCATATAGGTTATTTTTCAATCAATCTTTGCGCTTTATAGTAAAAATTAGACCTAAATCACATACTAAAGCATTAGATCAGCAGTACTTACCCTCTGAACTAAGACTGTATCGTGATGAACAAACGCCTATTACCTGCCCTTTTTCGAAACTCCCCCAAGTAAATTCCCTGCCAAACACCCAGTTGCAAACGTCCATTAGAAATGGGAAGTGAGAGTTGAGCCCCGATCAAACTGCTTTTTATATGAGCTGGCATATCGTCATCGCCTTCATCAATATGCTCAAAATAGCCGTTTTCTTTAAACACTAGATCATAAATAAAGCGCTTAAAATCAGACCTAACCGTTGAATCTGCATTTTCATTGAGCGTCAAACCAGCGGAAGTATGTTGAATCAAAATATGTAAAAGACCAGCCTCTATATTTTTAATCTCAGGTAGCTCAGCGATAACTTCCTTGGTAATGAGGTGAAACCCATAGGGCTTTGGCGATAAAATAATTTCTTTCTGCTGCCACATATATTTCCTCTTGTACCCACATAAAAAAAGCCCATAAAACATAGTCTTATGGGCTTTAATTGATCACTAAAAACTAGCCACCAAAGTCATCAAGCATGATGTTTTCAGGCTCAACACCCATATCTAACAACATGTTGATTACAGATTGGTTCATGATTGGAGGCCCACACATGTAGTACTCACAATCTTCTGGTGCTGGGTGATCACGCAAGTATTGTTCAAACAATACATTGTGAATAAAGCCCGTCAAACCATCCCAGTTGTCTTCAGGCTGAGGGTCCGACATAGCAACATGCCAGTTAAAATTCGGGAACTCAGCAGCCAATGCGTTATATTCATCATCATAGAACAATTCACGTAATGAACGCGCACCATACCAGAAGCTAATCTTACGAGAAGACTTAAGACGCTTAAGCTGATCAAAGATGTGAGAGCGCATTGGTGCCATACCAGCACCACCACCAATGAACACCATTTCGGCATCAGTGTCTTTAGCAAAGAACTCACCAAATGGACCGTAAACAGTAACTTTATCACCAGGTTTCATATTGAACACATAGCTCGACATAATGCCTGGGTTAATACCCTGAGTGCCAGGAGGTGGTGTTGCAATACGGATATTGAACTTAACCACACCGCGCTCTTCTGGGTAGTTAGCCATAGAGTAAGCACGGATAACGTTTTCTTTGCTTACCGTCTTAAGATCAAAGAACTTAAAGTGTTCCCAGTCACCACGGTATTCTTCTTCAATATCAAAATCAGAGAAGTTGATTTCAAACGGTGGAGACTCAAGCTGTACATAACCGCCTGCACGGAAATCTACGTTCTCGCCTTCAGGCAGCTTAAGCGTCAGCTCTTTGATGAAAGTGGCAACGTTAGGGTTAGACTCAACCGTACATTCCCACTTTTTAACACCAAACACTTCATCTTCAACTTCTACTTTCATATCCTGCTTAACAGGCACCTGACAAGACAAACGCCAGCCTTCGCGGGCATCACGTTTTGTGAAATGTGACTCTTCAGTTGGCAGCATAGAACCGCCACCCTCTGTCACCAAACATTTACACTGCGCGCAGGTACCACCACCGCCACAAGCTGATGATAAAAACACACCATTGTTTGCTAGGGTTTGAAGTAACTTATCACCCGCCGCTGCTTTGATGGTTTTTTCCGGATCACCATTGATTTCGATGGTCACTTCACCAGAGCTTACTAATTTAGCACGCGCACTTAAGATCACAGCAACCAAGGCAAGAACCATGGCCGTGAACATAAATACACCTAAAATAATTTCTGTATATTCACCCATATTCTGTCACCGTCCTTATAGAGATACGCCGGAGAATGACATAAAGCCAAGAGACATTAGGCCTACCGTCATAAAGGTAATACCCAAGCCTTCTAGACCTTTTGGCACATCACTGTATTTAAGTTTTTCACGAATACCTGCAAGTGCTGTAATCGCTAACGCCCAGCCGACACCCGCACCAATACCGTATACTACTGACTCACCAAATTGGTAATCACGCTCAACCATGAATAATGATGCACCCATAATGGCGCAGTTCACGGTAATTAAAGGTAAGAACACACCCAAAGCGTTATACAAGGCAGGCACGTATTTATCCAAAAACATTTCAAGAATTTGAACAATGGCCGCGATCACACCAATGTAGCTTAATAAGCCTAGGAAGCTTAAATCCACATTAGGGAAACCAGCCCAAGCCAGCGCACCTTCTTTTAGCAAGTAAGTATAAATAAGGTTATTCACCGGTACAGTAATCGCCAAAACAACGATTACTGCGACACCCAAACCAATCGCAGTTTGGATTTTTTTAGATATAGCCAAAAAGGTACACATACCTAAGAAAAAGGCTAATGCCATATTCTCAACAAATACGGCTTTCACAAATAGAGATAGATAATGTTCCATTAGTGGGCCCCTGATGTTTCAGTATTGGGTTGGATCTTAAAGTCAGCCGCTTCAACCTGAGAAGGAATTAGCGTACGAGATGCCCAAATAAATAAACCAATAATAAAGAATGCACTTGGTGGTAGAAGCAATAATCCATTGCTGTAGTACCAGCCGCCGTTCGTTACAAGTGGTAAGATTTCAAAGCCGAATAAAGAACCGGAACCAAGTAGCTCACGGAAAACAGCAACAAAAATCAATACAACACTGTAACCAAGACCATTACCAATACCATCCAAGAAACTCAGACCAGGAGGGTTCTTCATAGCAAATGCTTCAGCACGACCCATTACGATACAGTTAGTAATAATCAGACCAACGAATACTGAGAGCTGCTTACTAATTTCATAGGCATAAGCTTTTAGAACCTGGTCTACCACGATTACCAATGACGCAATAATGGTCATTTGCACGATAATACGAATATTACCCGGAATATGGTTACGAATTAACGAGATCGCGAAATTCGAACACGCAGTAACCGAGATCAAAGCCATACACATGACCAAGGTTACATTTAGACTTGTTGTTACTGCTAATGCAGAACACACACCCAGAATCTGTACTGCAATTGGGTTATTAAGCAGTAGCGGCTGAGTTAATACTTTTTTAACAGATGTCGACATATTAAACCCCCTGCCCTTTAAAGCCTGCTAGGTAAGCTGCAAAACCTTGCTCACCCAACCAAAATTGCACCAAATTAGAAACACCTTTACTGGTCAGTGTTGCACCCGATAAGCCGTCGATCTGGTTATCTGCTTTTGGAGAAGCTGGGTCAACTTTACCTTTGATCACGTCAATAGCGACTTTACCGGCATCATCATAAACTTCTTTTCCTTCCCACATGGCTTTCCAAGAAGGGTTGTCAATTTCACCACCCAATCCAGGCGTTTCCGCATGAGAGTAAAATCCAAGCCCTGCAATAGTTTCAGCATTACCTTGTAAGGCAACAAAACCATACAGCGTTGACCATAAGCCATAACCATGAACTGGTAGGATGATACGATCAACTTCACCTTCTTTTTCAACAAGATAAACAGCCGCATAATCTGCTTGGCGTTTGATGCTAGCAGGATCTTCACTGCCAGATAATTTCTCGCTGAATTTAGGATCTTTTGCTAGCTTCTTTTGATCAAACGTGGCGACCGGGTAACCGGCTTGTGCTAGCTTTTCTAGCTCAGCTTCATCGGCATACTGACCTGTTTCCAGGTTAACAATGCGCGTTGTAACTTGCTTGAATTGCTCAGCAATGGATTTATCAGCCACTAATAAACCAGCCGCAGCTAGAATATTTTTCTTTTTATCTTCAAGTTTGTTTTTCACTTGAATCGGTTTCAATGAAACCGCTGCACCCGCTACGATGATGGAACACACAAGGCATAGCAGTACCGCAACCATGATGGTTTTTTGAATGCTATCGTTTTTAGCCGACATTGCGAGCCACCCTCCGCTTAATATTTGCTTGAACTACAAAATGGTCAATTAGTGGTGCAAACAAGTTTGAAAATAAAATCGCTAACATCATGCCTTCAGGGAAGGCCGGGTTAATTACACGAATCAGTACAACCATTACACCAATCAAGGCACCAAAAAAGAATTTACCTTTATTGGTCATAGATGAAGACACAGGGTCGGTAGCCATAAAGATCATACCAAAGGCAAAACCACCTACCACTAAGTGCCAATACCAAGGCATCGCAAACATGGCGTTTGTATCAGAGCCAATAAAGTTAAGTAGCGTAGAAAGTGACACCATGCCGATCATCACACCAGCTACAATGCGCCAAGAAGCAATTCCCATAACAAGTAAAACAGAACCACCTAGCAAGATTGCAATGGTACTGGTTTCACCGATGGAACCCTGAATCGTACCAGAGAAGGCATCAAACCAAGTTAAGCCACTGCCAATGATCTCGCCAACACCGCCAAGAGCCGCAAGGCCAAGAGGCGTTGCACCAGAGAAACCATCTACCGCGGTCCATACAGCATCACCAGAGATTTGAGCTGGGTAAGCGAAGAAAAGGAACGCACGACCTGTTAGTGCAGGGTTTAAGAAGTTTTTGCCAGTACCGCCAAAAATCTCTTTACCAATAACCACACCAAAACTGATACCTAGCGCAACCTGCCATAACGGAATATCCGGTGGGCAAATAAGTGCAAACAGAATAGACGTTACAAAGAAACCTTCGTTTACTTCATGGCCACGAATGGTTGCAAACAATACTTCCCAGAAACCGCCAACAATAAACGTCACCGCATAAATGGGTAGAAAGTAGGTCGCACCAAAAATTAAGTTATCCCAAATGCTGCTAGCGTCATAACCCGCAACCGTAGAGATAATAGCACCACGCCAGCCTTCAATTCCGGCCAAGCCCATGGTATCTAGCGCATTATTCGCTTGGAAACCCAGGTTCCACATGCCAAAAAACATAGCAGGGAAACAACACAACCAAACAGTGATCATGATGCGTTTCAGGTCAATGCCATCACGAACGTGAGCTGTATTATTAGTAACTGATGGCGGGGAATATAAACCCGTATCAATCGCTTCATACAATGGGTACATCTTCTCGAATTTACCGCCTTTAGTGAAATGCGGTTCGAGGCTTTCTATATACGATTTTAATCCCATGATTATGCCTCTTTCTCAATACGCTCAAGGTTGCCGCGTAAAATTGGACCATACTCATATTTACCAGAGCAAACATAAGTACAAAGGGCCAAGTCTTCTTCATCCAGTTCAAGGGCACCCAAACTAATCGCTGAATCCATATCTTCAACAATCAATGCTCGTAGCAATTGAGTTGGAAGAATGTCCAGCGGCATAATTTTTTCGTAAGCACCCACTGGTACCATCGCACGCTCACTACCATTGGTAGAGGTCGTGAAATTAAATAGCTTTTTAGGTAGCAATTTAGATAAATAAATATTTTTAACCGAGTGACGCTCAACACCTGCACGTAAATAATGCAATAAGTGACGCTCGCGACCTTCTGCTAACACCGATACCTGTGTTGCAAAGCGACCTAAAAACGCTAGTGGGCCATCCGCTGTGCGACCACCAAAAACAGAACCAGAGATAACGCGATTTTCACCAGCTTCAAGTTCGTTTGCCGTCAACTCATTAAGCGATGCACCAAGCTGAGTACGAACCAAACGAGGCTTAGACACCTGCGGTCCTGCAAGCGCAACCACTCGGTTTGTATTCAATTTGCCATCCGTAAATAGCTGACCAATCGCGATTACATCCTGGTAACCCACATGCCATACCGTTTTAGACGCACTTACTGGGTCTAATTCGTGAATATGTGTGCCCACCAAACCAGCTGGGTGAGGCCCAGTAACATCGATCACCTGCGCTTTACCTGCAGGAAGTGTTACAGCAGGCACCTTAGTTACAAACATTTTCTTAGTTAGGCATGATAAAACAGCCAAACCATTTGCAAACGCTTCTTGCTGCTCAGCAATCACCACAGCAGGATCAGCCGCTAATGGGTTTGTATCCAATGTGGATACAAAAATTGAACTCGGCTCACTGCCTGGCGCTGGCGCCTTAGAAAAAGGGCGAGTACGAATTGCCGTCCACATACCTGAGTCAATTAACTGAGACTCAACTTGCTCACGACTTAAACCAGCAAGTTCATTTGCACTGAAACTATTGAAGGTTTCTTCTTCATTACCTTCAACCTCAATTACAAGCGACTCAAATACTCGACGCTTGCCACGGTTGATTTCAACAACCGTACCTGAGGCAGGGGCCGTATACTTCACCCCTTCATTTTTTTTGTCAGTAAAGACCAGCTGCCCTTTTTTGACCTTGTCACCTACCTGCACAAGCATGGTAGGCTTCATACCCACATAGTCGTAACCTACCAATGCTACTCGAGAAACCGCATTACCTTGGGTAATGTTTTGCTCCGGCTTCCCAGCAATTGGCAGATCAAGACCTTTCTTGATATTAATCATATGCCTTGCCTAATCACAGTTTTGAAAAAAATCTTTTCATTTGCGCTGCTTAGCGCTGCTTTTTTGCTTATTATTCAACCAGTTAAGAGCCGAGTAAACGCTCTATTTTTCTGTTTGCCAGTATAATCATCTGACCAATAGCTGACTAGCTATAACTAAGCAATATTCTCAAAGCAATTGGGAATAAGTATAGACATAGTCACCTACAATGCGCATTTATGGTCACACAAAAAAGCCGCTGTCTTAAACAGCGGCTCTTTTTTTACTGGCTAACCAGCGGATAAGCTGGGTAGTTTACACCGCATAGTTGCTCTGCAATGCGAACAACCTGGCAGCTATAGCCATATTCATTGTCATACCAAACATAAACGTTTACGCGGTTTTTGCTCACAATTGTGGCTTCACCATCGACGATACCGGCACAACGGTTACCAACAAAATCACTCGATACCACTTCAGGGCTGGCAATGTAGTCAATTTGCTTTTGCAAAGGTGAATGCAATGATGCATCACGCAAGTAAGCATTTAAGTCTTCACGAGACACTTCTTTATTAAGTGTAAGAGACAAGATCGCCATAGATACGTTTGGCGTAGGCACGCGAATCGCGTTGCCCGTTAGCTTACCTTTCAGCTCAGGAAGCGCCTTAGCAACGGCACTGGCTGCACCCGTTTCGGTGATAACCATGTTTAGAGCCGCAGCACGACCACGACGATCACCACTGTGGTAGTTATCGATCAAGTTTTGGTCATTGGTGTATGAATGAACCGTTTCAACGTGGCCGCAATCTACGCCATACTCGTCATTAAGGGCTTTAAGTACAGGTGTAATCGCATTAGTCGTACAAGAGGCCGCTGACAAGATCGTGTCTTCTGCTTTCATATCACCGTCGTTGACGCCGAATACGATGTTCTTGATATCGCCTTTACCAGGTGCAGTTAGCAATACGCGTGAGATACCGTTACAAGCTGCATGCTGCCCAAGGCCATCCGCATCACGCCAAACACCGGTGTTATCAATCAATAATGCATCGTTAATACCGTACTGCGTGTAATCGATCTCAGAAGGGTTTCCGGCATAGATAATATTGATGTAAGTGCCGTTAACAATTAACGCACTGTTTTCTTCATCAACTTGGATCGTGCCTTTGAAAGAGCCGTGAATAGAATCACGACGCAACAAGCTGGCGCGCTTAACTAGGTCGTCGCCCTTACCCTTACGCACAACAATCGCACGTAAACGCATGCCTTTACCACCACCGGCTTTCTCAACCATGATGCGAGCAAGCAAACGTCCGATACGACCGAAGCCGTATAGCACAACGTCTTTACCTTCTTGCTCATCGCCTTTTTCAGCCGTTAGCTGAGCCAGCTGAGCTTTAACAAATTCTTCTAAAGAAGCGCCATTGCCATCATTACGGAAGTTAACCGCCATTTTACCGATATCGATATGGCAGTTCTTAACATCCATTTCTTTAAGGATGGTGATAACAGGACAAGTCTCTTGAACAGATAACGCTTCTTTTTCAACCTGACGAACAAAACGGTGGGCTTTTAAAATATCAATCACAGAACGATTGATAATAGGACGGCCGTACACAGACAACACAACGTTGTTCTTACGGTACAAACCACCAATTAATGGGATCATGGATTCTGCGGTTTCTTCACGCAACGTCCAATCAGACAAGCTGGCTTCACGAACATCTTGACTCACGGATACACCCTCGATAATTAGGCCAAAAAATTGTGCGATATTATGCCCACAAAGATTTGCAATCTCAATGACTATAGACGCTTTAAATGCCTTCCAGCTATAAAGCTGATCATCATATAAACAAACCATAAACATCCGCCGTCTCAAACACACTATGATGCCGTAAGATATGATCATTAATTTGAAACTAAAATCCAAACCGTAACCAACAAGCCTTAACAGCCACGAGTGCATTGAGTACACTAGCGCCTCTTAAAAAATAGCTCATTAGGACAGTCATGGCGGCCAACCCTCCTTTGCCAAGCAAATCTGGCGATATGTTATCTTGGGGCAACATACAAGGCACTCACCTTGCTCATGCCATTGCCACCAGTGCCAGCCAATATTCAGGGTTAACCGTCGTCGTCGCCAATAACAGTAGCGACAGCCAACGACTAACAGAAGAAATCCGCTACTTTTTTGAAGGAGAAGTTTTCAACCTTCCTGACTGGGAAACCCTTCCTTACGACTATTTCTCACCTCACCAGGACATCATCAGTGAGCGCTTAAGCACCCTGGTTAAACTGCCGCAGGCAAAAAATAGCGTTCTGGTTATTCCAGCCCTGTCATTGCAACTGAAACTACCGCCGGTTAATTACATTCTGGGCCACAGCTTTACAGTGAAGGTCGGCGACACGTTAGACCTAGACCAACTGAAATTAAATCTTGTCTCCGCTGGCTACCAAGCCGTAGACAGCGTATTTGAACACGGTGAGTTTTGTATTCGTGGTGCTATTTTAGATATTTTCCCCATGGGTTCCGACCAACCCTTTCGTATTGAATTATTTGATGACGAGGTGGATAGCATTCGCTGGTTCAATGCCGAAACCCAGCGCTCAACCGAAACCACAGAAAGCATCCAGTTATTACCAGCAAAAGAAGTGCCACTAGATAAAAGCGGCATACGAACATTCAAACATCGCTGGTTTGATTTCTTTGAGTGCGACCCAAAAGAATCACCTCTTTATACGGATGTAACCAAGCAAATTGCACCAGGGGGTATCGAATATTATCTACCCTTATTTTTTGAAGAAACCGCCACTTTATTTGATTACCTGCCCCAGTCTTGTCAACTTATCTTTAATCAAGATTTAGAGAAAGGCCTTCAACACAACTGGAAAGACATCGAGCATCGTTATGAAGAACGTCGTCACGATATTCGTCACCCCGTGCTGCCGCCTAACGAAATATACTTAAACGACAACCAAACGTTTGCTCAATTTAAGCTCTATGGGCGTATTAAAACCTTCCCTGAGAACATCAAAGAACAAGCGGGCCACTTCAATTTTGCGTTACCTGCCCTGCCGTCTTTGCAAGTTAATCACAAACACGACAATCCATTAGCGGCCCTAGAATCATTCCTAATGGAAAATAACGAAGCCGTGGTGTTTTGCGTCGAAAGCGCGGGTCGTCGTGAGGCATTACTTGAACTGCTTGAGCGGATTAATATCAGCCCTCAAATTATCGACTCATGGCACGACTTAATCGAACATGAATTTGAATTTGCCATTACCACCGCGCCTATTGAAGACAGCTTTTACAGTCAACAGTTAAACGCTTGGTTAATTAGCGAAAATGCGTTATTCGGTGAGCGCATTCGCCAAAGCCGCCGCCAAAAGCAAGAAAAAGATCAAAGCGAAAACGTCATTCGCAACCTAACCGAGCTCACCATGGGCGCTGCGGTTGTGCACATTGATCATGGCGTGGGTCGATATCGGGGCATGCAAACCATTGAGGTCGATGGTGACGCCACTGAATTTGTCATGCTTGAATACGCCGACCAAGCCAAACTTTACGTACCGGTTTCATCACTTCATCTTATTAGCCGCTACAGTGGTGCCGATACAGACCTTGCACCTATGCACAAACTGGGCACCGAGAAATGGTCCGCCCAGCGCCGCAAAGCCCTTGAAAAAATTCGTGATACCGCCGCTGAGTTGCTCGAGATCTACGCTAAGCGAGAAGCCAAGCCAGGAACCAGTTGTAAGTTTCCCCGTGATGACTACGACATATTTAAATCCGACTTCCCATTTGAGGAAACCGTCGACCAAAAAAGTGCCATCAACGCCGTCATCACCGACATGATGCGCGCCAACCCGATGGACCGCTTGGTGTGCGGCGATGTGGGTTTTGGTAAAACAGAGGTGGCCCTAAGGGCCGCATTTATTGCCATTCAAAATGGTATGCAGGTTGCGGTATTGGTTCCGACCACCCTACTGGCACAACAACATTATGAGACGTTTCGTGATCGTTTTGCTGACTGGCCTATACGAGTTGAAAGCCTATCGCGATTTAAAACAGGTCAAGCTAAATCTAAATCCCTGACCATGCTTGAAGATGGCAGTGCCGATATCGTTATTGGCACTCACAAACTACTGCAAGGCGACGTGAAATTTAAAAACCTTGGCTTACTTATTATCGATGAAGAACACCGCTTTGGTGTGCAACAAAAAGAAAAAGTAAAAGCGCTTCGGGCTGAGATCGACATTCTCACCATGACAGCTACGCCGATTCCAAGAACACTCAACATGGCCATGTCCGGTGTGCGCGATTTATCCATCATAGCAACACCGCCAGCGCGCCGCTTGGCCGTCAAAACCTTTGTGAAAATCTGGGACGAACACCTAATAAAAGAAGCCGTACTGCGTGAGATTTTACGTGGCGGACAGGTTTATTTCTTACACAATGAAGTCAAAACCATTGATAAAGCCGCTGAAGATTTAGCCAAACTGATTCCAGAAGCGCGCATTGGCGTGGCTCATGGCCAAATGTCCGAGCGCCAACTGGAGTCGGTCATGAGCGACTTCTATCACAAGCGCTTTAATGTCTTGATGTGCACCACCATCATCGAAACCGGTATCGATATTCCCAACGCCAACACCATCATCATTGAGCGCGCAGATAAATTTGGTTTGGCTCAGCTGCACCAATTACGTGGTCGTGTGGGTCGAAGCCACCACCAAGCGTATGCCTACTTGCTCGCGCCACAAGAGAAGAAAGTATCGAAAGATGCAGAAAAACGCCTCGATGCCATTACCAATGCACAAGATTTAGGCGCGGGCTTTATGCTGGCCACCCACGATTTAGAAATTCGTGGTGCCGGTGAACTGCTCGGTGAAGAACAAAGTGGTCACATTCAAAACGTTGGTTTTAGCCTGTACATGGAACTGCTCGACCGAGCCGTTGAAGCCATCAAAGAAGGCCGCGAACTAAGCCTTGATGACCCTACCGAGCAACAAGCTGAAATTAACCTGCGCATTCCTGCACTGATCCCCGAAGACTACTTACCCGACGTGCATAATCGTTTGATTCTATACAAACGCATCGCTGGGGCAAAAAATGAAGGCGAGTTACGGGATTTGCAAGTTGAGATGATTGACCGCTTTGGTTTATTGCCGCAACAAGTGAAATACCTTTTCCAAGTCACAGAATTAAAATTCAAACTTGCATCACTGGGCATAGTGAAGTTAGATGCGGGAGACAGTCAGGGCCGCATGGAATTTGGTGCACAAACCACCATCGACCCTTACACCATGGTTCGCTTGGTTCAAACCAAACCAGCCAGCTATAAGCTTGATGGCTCCAACGCTTTTAAATTCATCTTTGATATGCCGGATGCAAAAACACGCTTTAGCACCATTGATCACGTAATCGATTTACTTTCGCAACCAGGTACACCATGACAGCTCGCTTATTAATCATACTGACTTTTCTTAGCAGTGCTTTTACCTGGGCAGAAACCGAAGCACCGGTTAAAGAAGCCCGCTGGTATCAAGTTAATCTAACACTGTTTCAACAAAAGCCCGACACTCGGCTTGATGAATCCTTTACCTTCACCGCCCTGCCTTTGGACATGGCCGACATCGTTGAGCTAAAAACCAATAAGCCTTTCACACTGGCCAATTCAGGCATGAACGCAACACTGGCGTTTCACCATGAAAACGCTAACAACCGAGCATTTACTGAGCAAACCATCGATGATGACTGGGCCGAGACCATGTCCAAATTAGACCCTGTTAATCAGCCGATCCTTTACAACGCCCAGTGGCAGCAACCCGTTTACGATCAAAAACACAGCCTGCCCATATACATTGAAAGCTCGTTACAAGAGCTAGGGTCAGCTAAGTTAAAGGGGCTATTTTATTTGCATGTGTCGCGTTATTTACACAGCAAAATTGATTTGCAGTTTATTCCCAATAACGCCAACAGCGCATCTGATTTAATTAGCTTTCAAGAAAGTCGCCGCATGCGCAGCAAAGAAGTGCATTACATTGATCACCCTCTGGTCGGTGCCATCGTGCGTATTCTTCCTGTTGAGCACCCTCTAGAAATCAAAGAAGACAGTGCGCCACTAAATGATGGCCAGCCTGCTGTAGACTCCGCACTCAACGTACGCCTATAAACACAAAACCCCTTTTTGAATCATCAAAAAGGGGTTTTGTAGGGATGATAATAGGTAAAAGATTATCCGTTATCTTTGCTCGCCAAATACCCCGCAATAATGGCGTGTATTTTATGCATACCCACTTCCAGACTACTTCGAATATCATCCATGGTGATGACACGATCACTCTTGCCCGCTGCACGGTTCACAACCAAAGCCAAACAAGCGTAAGGTAGCTCTAGTTCACGAGCGAGTACCGCCTCAGGCATGCCCGTCATCCCCACAACATCACACCCATCTTTTTCTAGACGATTAATCTCAGCAATGGTTTCTAAACGCGGCCCTTGGGTGGCGCCATAGACCCCTGTTTTTTGCGTGATGATATTTTTTGATTCAGCGGCAAACGATAACTGAGCCGCTAAATCTTGATCATAAGGGTAAGTGAAATCCACATGATCCAATGGGCGGTAAATACCATCAAAAAATGTATCCTCGCGTCCATGGGTGTAGTCAATAATTTGATCAGGAATACAAATGGCCTCCGGGGCCATATTTTCACTGATCCCGCCCACCGCGTTCACGGCAATAATCTCACTCACACCCGCTTGTTTTAAAGCCAGCATATTGGCTCGATAATTCACCTTATGCGGTGGCAACTTATGGGGATGACCGTGGCGCGCTAAAAAAACCACAGACTGCCCCATTAACTCACCGAACACCAAGGGTGCACTGGTTGCACCTAGGTCCGTTGTTACCACCTTTTCATGGCTAATTAGTAAGCTAGGGTATTCATTTAAACCTGTGCCACCAATAATGGCAGTAAGGCTTGATGCATTACTCATAGAATTTCCTAAACCTAACTATCACTGTCGCCACCTTGGCCCGCATCACTATCTGGACCATATTTACCCAAGTTCTTTCCCTTTGGGCGAGCTGCTTTTGAGTCAACAGCCTCAGGCACTTTATCTGTTTTACTTGTTTGCCTAGTTTGACTGCTCACTTTATTTTCAATAGGCACGTTGCTTTCAACGTAAAGACTTCGACTTGGGAACGCAATCTGAGCCCCTTCGTTTTCAATAATTTGCCCAACTTTAAACAACACTTTTTGCTTAATGCTATGGAAAGTCTGCCAATGAGTCGTATGGGTAAAGCAATATATGAAAAATTCTAAAGAAGAGTCTGCAAAACTATTGAAGTTCACCATAAGCGTTTGGTTTTCGTCTATGTATTCGCTGGCTTTTAAATAGGCTTCCACTTGATCACAAATGGCTTCTACCTGAGCAAAGTCTTGATAACGCACACCAATGGTTTCGTAGATACGTCGATGACTCATACGTGATGGGTTTTCAATACTGATTTGAGTAAACACCGAATTAGGCACATACAATGGGCGCTGATCAAATGTGCGAATGCGTGTTACGCGCCAACCAATATTTTCAACCGTGCCTTCTATGTTTTGATCTGGGCTTCGCACCCAATCACCTACTGCAAACGGCTTATCTAAATACACCATCAAGCCACCAAAAAAGTTGGCCAGTAAATCTTTTGCGGCAAATGCAACGGCTGCACCACCCACACCACCAAACGCAATAATACCGCTAATGGATAAACCCAGTGTCTGAAACACAACCAAACACGTAATGATAATGACACTGATGCGCAGTAATTTAAAAATGGCACTGATGGTGGTTTTATCGGCCTTGGTTTCAATACTGCCTTTTAAAATTTGATTTTCACGAATACGTATAATACGCATGACAAACCAAGCAAATAAAACCGATGAGGCCACCACATATAAGTGGTCAAGCTTAGGCAATAACTTCGTATTAAACTGACCTTGTACAACAAACAAAACGTAAACAATGGTGCACAGTAAAATGGAATAATATAGAGGGGTTTCCAGCGCACCGACGACCGCATCATCAAATAGGTTACGTGTACGACTGGCCTTAACCTTTAACTTCGCCACCATATATTTGGCTACAAAGTAGGTCAGTACACCCACCACAAAGCCCAATGTCGCTTGCACCCACCAAGTTTCTAATAATGTTAAAATATGCCCTATATCAAACATGTTTACTCCAATTCTGCCAATAATGCCAAGGCACTCATGTAGGCTTGCTTATGCTCGCTTAGTGTTAAAGCAGGCTTGTAATTTGTTAAATCAAACGGTGTTGCACTTAACGTCTCAAGTGCGGTTAATATCTCAAGCGGAGCTTCAGCATGATTACAGGCCAGTAACACATCACACCCTGCCTTCATGGCGGCTTGAGCTCTTGCTTTGTAATCCCCTTTCACCGCAGCGCCGGCCATGCTTAAGTCATCACTGACAATTCGCCCCTTAAAGCCTAACTGACCGCGTAAAATTTTCTGCAACCAAATCTGAGAGAATCCCGCAGGCTCGCTGTCTACTTTTTCATAGACTACATGGGCCGGCATCATCCAATCAATGGAAGGCAAGAGTTGCTTAAACGGCTGTAAATCTTGCTTTTCAATATCAGCAAAGGAGCGCTCATCCACCGGACAAGCCACATGGCTATCAAGATTCACCCAACCATGGCCAGGAAAATGTTTCGCAACCACCGGAAAGTTCATTTCTTTAAGGCCCTGCATAAAGCAAGTAGCCAGCACGTTTATGGTTTGCTGATCACCGGCAAAAGCACGATCGCCAATAACGGTATTACGTTGATAATCCATATCCAAAACCGGTGCGTAGGTTAAATCAACACCCACTTCTTGCAGCTCATACGCCAATACGATTGCAGCGGCTGTTGCCAGCTGTTTGGCTTTTTCGGGATCCGTTTCATACAAGACACCCAACTTACCCATGGCAGGCACCTGAGTAAAGCCTTCGCGGAAACGCTGCACGCGACCACCTTCATGGTCCACTGTGATCAATAAATCTGGATTAATGGATTTAATCTCACGAATTAATGCGATCAATTGTTCACGACTTTTAAAGTGACGAGTAAATAAAATAATGCCGCCTAAAAAAGCATGATTAAGCCAGGTTTTTTCTTCTTCAAGGAGACTCTGACCTTGGATATCCGTAATTAAGGTAACTTGCACTTAAACCTCGATTAACACTGGGCAACCCGCAGGCACCCAATTAAATAATTCAATAACATCAGTATTGCGCATACGTATACAACCATGACTTTTTGGTACACCCATAGGTTCACTGTCTGGCGTGCCGTGAATATAAATATAACGAGCCATAGAATCCACATGGCCCAATCGGTTTACACCCACCTGCTTGCCGCACAACCAAAGAATACGAGACAAAATCCAATCTCGTTTAGGGTAATCCTGAGCTAAAGACGGTGAATAAATTTCGCCGGTGGCACGCCTACCGACAAACACCGAATTAATGGGTAAATCACGACCAATTTTTGCGCGAATGTAATGGGCCCCTAATGGCGTTTTGCCCGAGCCTTCTTGGCAGCCGGTGCCATTTAGAGCGCTAGACACAGAAAATTCGAAGACCTTTTGTTGATCTTCGAATGCAGATAGGGTTTGTTCACTGATTGAAATGTGCAAATGTCGCACGATGATGCTCACTGATATTCTTTAGGGCTTACTTTGCCCGAATACCCGCGGCAAGGAAAGGCAGAAGATAGCCAACTACGTCTTCTTCTGTGCATTTAGTATCAAAGTCATGCTCAACAATGGCCCGTAAGTTTTCCATACTTGATAATGTAAAAGCAGCCGAACCCAACATGAAGTGGAAGCGCCAAAAACGCTCAACCGGTTGAAGGTCTGGCGTAGCCTTAGTAATCAGCGCCATAACCCGTTTAAATAAGCTGCGGTACTCAGACTGTAAGAATTTACGTAAATGCCCCTGCCCTTGATTATAAGCCAGACCTAAAAGGCGCATAAAAATCGCCAAACGATTACGGTCACCCTGTGTCACACTGGCCATTGCACGGGCAACAAAGCGAAGAATATCTTCAATAGAAAGAATGGTGTCTGGGTGGGCTTTTTCGTGGGCGTCTAAGCTGGACTCAACCAACTTATAAAATGGGCCAAGAAAGCGAACAAAGACCGCCTGAATCAGGGCCTTTTTTGAACCAAAATGGTAATTAACCGCAGCCAGATTCACATCTGCTCGGGTGGTAATGGTACGTAGCGACGTTTCCGCAAAGCCATGCTCTGCGAACAACTCTTCTGCCGCGTCTAAAATCCGTGTAACCGTATCAACCTGTGCCATGGTATAAACCCAAACAAACAACTGTTTGAAACATACGTTTAACTCAAAATCATGTCAAGCAAACTAGACACCGTAAGACATTTTAAACACACAGGCCAATAATCTATAACACGGCTAATAAAACGGGCTCAAAGAGCCCGCTAGAAAGGTCTTACAAAACCGCTATCTACAAATAATAGGATAATGTGAGCTTAATGAAATCCTCGTCACGGGCTGCCCATAAAGGATTTTCCTCTTTAGGTGCAAACACTCGGGCTTCCAAAGAGACGATCATATTGTTCAAAATACGCGTATCCCCCTCAATGCTCAAACTATAGTCTTCATACTCATAGTCGACCAACACACCAGCCAATAAAGTAGAAGACGCCGCATCGTTTGCCGCCCAGCGTGTGGCGAATAAAATATCATGCTCAAATGCCGAGGCGCTGGCTTCGTCCTGACGCGAGTCATACAGGTGCTCAACCACCCAGCCCAAATCAATCCGTGTATCTAAAATACCCACCTGGGTATATTCAAAACCGGCTGTGCTGGCAAAGTACTGATCGTCATCGGCTACAGTTAAGCTAACTCCATCATAAAATACCGGCAACTCACCTGCCATCGTAAACATTGTGTTTTTGGGTACGCCATCTCGCAATATCCCTTCAAACTTCCATGCCCAACCTTCATTGAGGTATTGCATCTCAAGGCCCAACTGCGTGATCTGCGCATAATACGGCACCACTTCGTTGGTGGTCGCATCAAAACCTAAAGCCGCTTCACGGCTGGTACCATGAAACACCGAAACCGCGTATTCAAACTCATCAATGTAGGTATAAAAACGTGCCGCTAAGTCTATGTGGTTCTCTTCATCAGCGCTTTCATACACGCCATCCGCGTATTTCTGCCCTGGCCCAAGGCGACCGTCTTCACCAATAAAGGTACGCTCGCGATGATAAGGCAATACAAATACATCAAGGTTGCCCCAATCACGCTCAAGCATAAGTTGAACCATAGGTTGGCCCAGCTTTTCTTCACCATCTATGCTTTCAACGCCATCGGTTTGGTTAATAATGTCAACAAGATGTTGCGATTCAGTCACCCCCCAAAATACCTTACCAATACCGGCTTTGAGTTCGTATTCATCTGCCAACTTATGCCACATCAATTCGCGAACATCAAAATGGGTACGCTCATCATCGTTTTCATCTAAGCGGAAAAACGGTTTAAAGGTAATGGACTGATCACCTTCTAACTCAGTGTACAGCTCAGTACGAAACGCCAATGAGTTATTAACACGGGTATCGTTTGCTGATAGCTGACTATCGGCAAAATACCCTGTCACTTCGTAATCAAGCTGAGACGTCATACTGACCTCAGCCTGACTCAAAGCGCCCGTCAATAAAAGTGCACAAAATATTGAAAAGCGCGTCATATCATTTAGCTCGTTTTAAGCTATTTTTAGTGAACTCACGGTCTTTTAAACCTACTTGGAATTCGTAGCCTTTATATTCTAGACGTGTGCCTTTTTTGGTTTGGTGATTTTGCATCACACTTAACGCAGGGCGCCAAAACTTATCAAGGTACAACTTGTAATCTTTGTTTTCTAACGTTTTTAATAAGCTTTTCTTGCGATCATAAAACTCAATTTTAAGGGCGCGATACTCGGCTTTATCAATCCAAGCCACCTGCTTGGTATAACCTGAGTATTTATCGGTAGGAAAACGCTCAACCACAAAGCAATCTTTGCCATCGAAGGTTTCATCACGCAAATAGTTATAGGTGTATTTTTCAACTTCTTGTGAACTGATGTCTTCAAACGCAAATTCACTGCCGACAAATGGGCCCGATTTATTTTTACTTGAGATTTTCTTCACACGCTTAAGGGCAGGTAAGTACAACCACTGATCATCTGACTTATCTTTGTGCGTATAAGTCAGCATAGCAACCCCTTTCTGATCGATGGGTGTATCAAAGATCATAAGCGATTTATCACCTTCTTCACCTACGCCTTCTAAGCTTTTTACTCGCATGTCACGAGGCGCTTCTGTGCCCTTGCTATCAACCAGCACCATTTTCAATTCAACCTGGGAGTCACCAAAGCCTTCACCACGTTTATCTGCTTCAACCGCAATGGCCAAACCCTTTTCTTGTGATGTTTGTGCGATAGCCGTTACACTTCCCAGCGCAAACAGCGCAGCGATTAACATAGTCTTGATCATGACGTTGCTCCTTTTGATTGATCCGTCTCGTTTTTATTTTTATCCAGTTGCAATAACAATGGAGGTAAGAAAAAGAAATCCACAATTAACGCCAACCCGATGGTCAACGCACTCATAATGCCCATGTGAGTATTAATGGCAAATGGCGATAGTGCCAGCACTAGGAAGCCTGCACACAACACGATGGTGGTCGCCGTTAACGCCACCCCTACTGTGTGGAAGGCATACTCAATAGCCGCTTCTGTTTTTAAGTTTAACTCTCGTTTTGCACGCACATATTTCGTCATAAAGTGAACGGTATCATCCACCACAATACCCAGAGTCACCCCCATAACAACCGATAAACCCAAGCCCACCATGCCATCAAATACAGCCCATAAACCAAACGCCATACCCGCGGGCACCAAGTTAGGAATCAAACTAATAAAGCCCAACTTCACTGATTTAATGGCAATCATAATAATGAATGAGATCAGGAATAACGCGCCCACAACACCACCAATCATACTTTTGATATTACGTTCGGTAATGTGTGCAAACATTACCGCGGTACTGGCACCTTCGGTAACCATATATTGCGGGGCGTTTTCTTCTAACCAAGCAACGGCACGATTATCCAAGGCGATAATTTCTTGCGCGGTGATTTTATCAATCTGTACCGACATACGCGTGGCGGACTTATTGCCATTCACCTGATTGGTTAAATCCAAACCGTAAGGCAAAGACAGTTCATATAACAACATATATTGCGCCGCCAATTGACGATCATTCGGTACTTTATAGTAGGATTCGTCATCGCCATTCATATTTTTATTAAGGCGTTTCATCACATCACTAAAGGTTCCTACGTGGCGCACTTCTGGCTGCGAACGTAAGAAATCCGCAAACGCATCAATGGTATTTAAATACGCAGGATCCACCACACCCATTTCGCCATCGGCTTTTAAGGAGTAGTTCATACTTTGCACACCGGTTAATTTATCGGCGATCATCTCACTGTCACTACGGAACTTAATGCTCCAGTCAAAATACTCAATGGTATTGTCATCCAATTCGTTTAATGGAATCAGTGCAATCAAAACCACAATGATCACTGAAAAGCTGACCAATAACGGGCGGAAATGCTTAATCACAAACTCTGATAATTTTTGCATCTTGGTGTTTTCACCAAATGATTCAGACACCTTCTTAGAAGGCAGTAACATCATCAAAGCTGGCAAAAAGAAGATGGCCAATAAAAATGCAGCCAACACACCAATGCATACAATATTGCCTAAATCATGAAACGGAGGCGCATCTGAAAAGTTCAACGTTAAAAAGCCGATGGCCGTGGTCACACTGGTTAATAAAACAGGCTGAAAGTTAATACGAATACTTTCAACCATGGCCGCCGGTTTCGACTCACCCTTAGCGATACCATGGTAATAACTCATTAAAATATGAATACAATCGGCAATGGCCAGTGTCATAATCATCACAGGTGCCGATAAGGTCGTCGGTGTCACTTCAGGCCCAGGCCAGCCAAATAAACCCATGGCAATTGTGCTAGAGAAAACCACAATGCTAAACGTGGCCAAAGTACCCCACATACCCTTCAAAGAGAAAAACAGCAGCACAAGAATCAGTAAAATCATGATCGGATAGAGTTCTTTAATATCCTGCGCACTCGCCTCTGGGAACGCATTATTCGTCATGGTTACGCCGGTTAGATAAAAGCCCACTTCTGGGTAAGCTTCTTCATACTTAGCCACCATTTCGCGCACAAACCCCACTACTTCAGGTACTTCGGCCGCCTGATTAATACCCGGTAAATTAATGGTGATATTCACGCCCGTGGCTTTACCGTCATACGCAATTAAATTACCCGCTAATACAGGGTCTTTAAGGGCGACGGCTTTTTTCGCTTGAATCTCTTCTTCGCTTAAATCGGCTGAATATTCAAATAGACTTTCAACGATCATGTCGTCTTCTTCTGCATAGGTATGCTGGAAGTTTGAAATCGAATCCACACGACGACTGTAAGGCACCTGCCAAGACTCTTCGGTAAGCTCTTCAACCAAGGTTAAGATGCGCGTATTAAACACTTCGCCATCTTTAGGCACCATGGCAATCAAGATATTATCAACCTTGTTGTATTGATCCTGAAGGTTTTCAAAGGCTTGCAAGTACGGGTTATCGTTACTAAAAAATGCGCGGTAATCGGCATTGAGTTTGATATTTTTCGCCCCGTAGCCCGTTGCTACAACCAAGAACAAGGTGGCAATCACCACCGCCCATGGGTGGCGTACCAGCCACCAGGTGATTCTTTCTATCATGTGATTTCCTTATATTTATATACGGTTTTTTATTTTTATAGTTATTGTTTTAATGGTTTTGAAAAATCTGTTTAGCGTGCGCCTGAACCGTTTCAAAATCATGACTAATCGAATCACGTTGTACGCCCAGCCCATCTAGAAAAACGTGCAGCGATTCAAAAAAATAGCGTTTAGGGTCATCAAAACCCAAGCGAGACATCTCCCAGTCATTCACCAGCACGTCTTGCACGCCCCACTTCATGGCCCACCAACCAAATGCACCCACTTTCACCTTGTCTGCACTGATATCACTTTGCTGGGTAAATAAACCAATCACCCGTGACAATATGGATTGGTCGATGACCGAAATGGCTTTTTGTTGCGACTCACTGATCTTGGTCTGAAACTCAGGTGACTTCACCATGGAAACCAAACCGGCGGTTTCCGATTCAAGCTCCGCATTAATGAAAAACGCCCAGCTCACCATCACCACCTTGTGGCGTAAACCCTCGCTGTTATCAAGGGCAAGATCAATCAAAGCAATTAAACGCTGACCACAGCGAATAACCAACTTAGCGAGTACATCTTCTTTACAGGTGAAGTGTTGATAGATAGTGCCTTTGGAATATTCCGTCAGGTTGGCAATCGCCTGCATGGTTAAGCCGTTCAAGCCTGACTCTTTCAGCAACGACAAAGCCACGCGCAGGATCAGTTCCTCACGTTCTAGTCGTAAGTGTTCTTTACGACTTAAGGCATTGGGTTGGTCAGATTGCATAGGTCACTTTTTATTATTTTTTGACGCAACGTCATTTTTTGACGCGGCGTCAAACTTAAAGACATTGTCGAACAAGGTCAAGCCTTTAGCGCAAAACAGTCTAAAGCTTTACAGATACCCAGTACTGTATATAATCACAACATGTATATAAAAACAGATAAGAAGCCATAATGATCAAACTTACCGCTCGCCAGCAAGAAGTATTGAATTTAATTAAGCATTCCATCGAAACTACCGGCTTTCCCCCTACCCGTGCAGAAATCGCTAAACAATTGGGTTTTAAAAGCCCCAATGCCGCTGAAGAGCACTTAAAAGCCCTTGCTCGTAAAGGCGCAATCGAGATGACACCTGGTGCTAGCCGTGGCATTCGCTTGGCAGAAGACCAAAGCGGTATCCCACTTATTGGCCGCGTAGCCGCAGGTGAACCCATCCTAGCGCAAGAGCACGTAGAGCGTTACGTGGAATTACCCCGTGAGTTTTTCAAACCCGGCGCCGACTTTTTACTGGAGGTAAAAGGTGAAAGTATGAAAGACATCGGCATCATGGATGGCGACCTGATTGCCGTTCACAAAACCAACCAAGCCCGTAATGGCCAGGTTATCGTTGCCCGCGTAGGCGAAGAAGTGACCGTTAAGCGCTTTCAGCAAGATAAAAATATTGTCCAGCTGCTGCCTGAAAATGAAGACTTTGAACCGATTGTGGTTGACCTACAAAACGAACCCTTCGACATTGAAGGCCTTTACGTAGGCGTGATTCGTCAGCATCTTCACTAAGCTGTCTAAGGCTTAAGGCAAAAAAAAACGCTGCACATGTGCAGCGTTTTTTTATCCACCCGTTAAATAAGTGGATATAGCCTGGTTGATACAAGCTTAGTGAACAATTGGTTCTTCGTAGTCAGCGATCGCAGACACATCTTCAACGTG
>NYTP01000124.1 GCA_002683575.1 Bermanella sp. | reverse complement strand
TATAAGCCAGCCCGCTGTTTCTAAAGCGCTAAAAGAGCTAGAGCATCAGTTAAATATTCAACTTATTGAACGTGCATCTAAAGGCAAAAAGCTCACCTTAAGCGAAGGCGGCCAAGCCTTGTATGATCACGCCCGCAGTATTTTTGCTATCGAAAAAGCCGCCCTTGACGATATTAAATCGCGCACAGGGCTTAAGCGTGGCACGCTCGTTATTGGCACCAGCACCACCATTGCCAGTTATTGGCTACCGCCTTATTTAGCTAAATTTTGCGCCCAATACCCACATATAAAAGTAGAAGTACAAGTGGCTAATACCGCCCAAATTGAACACGCATTGCTAGAGTGCACTATCGATTTAGCACTGGTTGAAGGCACACCCACCGAGCCGCACATTATTAGTAAGCACTGGCAAAACGATTTAATGAGTGTTGTTATACCGAGCAACTTTAAGCCTACTAAAGACTTAAACGCATGGTTAAACGAGCAGTTTTGGCTACTGCGCGAGCCAGGCTCTGGCACTCTAGAAATGTCGGTTAAGTTATTAGCAGAGCATGGCGTACAAGCTGACCGCAGTATGCAATTAGGCAGCAACGAAGCCATAGCAAGGGCCGTCGCGCAAGGTATGGGGGTCGCTTTATTGCCAAATGTAGTCACAGAAGATTTAGTGCAGCTAGGCAAATTAACACGCCTGAGCCAAAAAAATAACGAGCAACTCTCTCGGCCACTTTATCAACTGCAATATAAAGACAGACCCTCTTCGCATGCCGCGCAAGCATTCGAAAAAAACCTGTTTAGTGAATAGTACACACTATTACAACATGTTAGAAACACGACTAGTCGATGGCACAATTGACTTCCAAGCTAGGCTTGAAGACGGTAAAACAACCTCTCCCCCGTTACAAAATATTGTTACACTTTGTGATTACGAACCTAATGGGATCTACCCTGTTGTTTCTATTGATGATGTAGGAGCGGCTGAAAAAATGGTCGATTACCTCACCCCTTTGGGCCATAACCAAATTGGCTGCCTCACTGGTTTAAACTATATACATGCATCAAAACATCGTCTAAAGGGTTATCAAAACGCACTCAAAAAAGTCAATATTCCGTTTGACTCTGGCTTAATCATTAATGGCGATTTTTCTTCAACGTGTGGAATAAAAGCTGCAAAACTTTTTGCTAACATGCCCAAACGACCAACCGCAATATTTAGCATGAGTGATAAGATGGCAATAGGGTTAATTCAGGGCTTTAAAAAGCTTGGCTTAAAAGTTCCCGAAGATATTTCAGTGGTCGGCTTTGGCGACATTGAGTTTGCAAAGTTCTGCGACCCTACGCTTACAACAATTCACCAACCAGCAAAAGAACTTGGCTCTTAGGCAATGAAATTTTTATGCGATATTATCAAGGGAAAATTTGCTCAAAATAAAGCATCAGCTCCTTATTTTTTGCCAACCGAGTTAATTGTCAGAAGTAGTTCTGCAGCACCAAAATGACTTCCCATAATTTGCTAGTCACCTAATGAGTTAAATTGTAACTTTTAACAATCGGTGTTTATGAGCAAAGGCAAACGTTATATCACTTGCGGTTCCAATTATCAGATAAATCGAAATCCGTTCAATTATCCGATGAAAAATTGAAGATGGCTAATTAGAGGCTAAGTTAAAACATGTCAGCAGGAGTGCTTTTTGTAAAAAAGCTGGCAGGTACTTTGCCATAAACCTCTATTGAAGTATGAGAAGTCCATAACTCAATCAATTTAATTTAGGTTTAACGACAATTGACTCTAAGATTAAAAATAAAGAACCTTAAACTAAATGTCCTTCGTTTTAGTAAACTCATCTTTACCCAATTTAACCTCGCTCTTTAATGCATTGGACGCGGGCTAATAACAGCCACTAAATACGAGTAAATATTTCATTGCTTGTATTGAGCTAGTACTAAAAACATAAAGATTAATAAACTTTTAATTATCAATGCCTCAACTTAACAGTATTTAGCTAGCAGAGAAAATATAAAACAAAAAAGCCGAGCTCTTAGCTCGGCTAAAGTTATTAACAAGGAGAGGTTTTGTTAAACGTTCTTACTTTGGCCTTTAAATCAAATGCAGCATAGGCGGCTACAACAGTAAAGCAACCTGCAGGCACAATATATGAAAATGCAACGCTGTAGGTGTCAATAAATACAGCTTGTATTACAGGTACTATTGCCCCTCCAAGAATCGCCATAACTAAACCTGCTGCCCCTAACTTTGCATCGTCACCTAACCCGTGTAACGCAATTGCATATATAGTAGGAAACATTAATGACAAACAAGCAGAAATACATACCAGTGCCCAAACACCACTTATATTTGGCATTTGTACCATGTAAATACATAATATCATTGCTATAAGTGATGTAGCCATCAGTAATTTTGCCGGGCGAATAAATCCCATGAGCCACGTCATCACAAAGCGAGACACTAAAAATGTAATCATGCTGTATTGTAAAATTGTACCGCCACTGACTTCGTTTGTATTCAACGCTTCCATTACATATTGAATAGTAAAGGTCCATACACATGTTTGTGCAGCAACATTAAAAAACTGGGCAATTACACCAAAACGATAATGGGTATTTTTAAATAAGCGTTTAAAGGCTGGCTTAAAATTAACATGTTTTGAGACCTGCTTTTTTTTACAAAAATCCGGCGTTTTAGTAAACGCGATGGCAAGCCAAATTAAAACAAGCACACATGCCATACCCACATATGGCACCATTACGGCATCCAATTCAGCACTTATTATATTTTTAAGCTGCAAACTAGTCATGCTTGCACGCTCATCGGAGGTAGCGGTATTTAAGCTTGGTAAAATGAGTGTAGCAGCCAAAAACACCCCTATGTTTGTCCCTACAGGATTAAATGATTGTGCTAAGTTCAACCTTCGAGTCGCACTTTGCTCCTTACCCATTCCCATAACATACGGGTTTGCAGATGTTTCTAAAATAGATAGGCCACCAGCCAGTACAAATAAAGCGGCTAAAAAAAAGCCATAAGTCATTGCTTGGCTAGCAGGGTAAAACATAAATGCACCCATTGCAGCCATACCTAACCCTGTTAAGACACCGGCTTTGTAAGAAAACCGCTTATTAATATAGGCAGCAGGAATAGCTAAGCAAAAATACGCACCATAATAACTAAACTGCACCAATGCGGATTGCACCGAAGACATAGTAAAAATTTTACTGAAAACTTTTACTAACGGATCGGTCATGTTTGCCGCCGCGCCCCATGCTGCAAAGCATAGTACAAGTAAAATAAAGGGCACTATCATCTCTTTTGAGACCAGAGGTGCTTTTGTGTATGTGTGTGTGTGTGTGGTCATTTCAGTGTCTCAGTTGTTAACTTTAAGTAAAGCATTTAAACAGGTATCTATCTACCCGTCAATAAATCAACTATAGTTATTTATTTAACTTTGCCTTTATTTAACCTCTAAATGTTATTAAATAAAGTAGTAAAGCAACTCGCATTAATACAGGCTGCTGTATCGCCAAACGCAACCTTGCGGTGTACAATAAATTTAGTTATTCATAACAATAGCCAACCAGGTAGGAATAATTATCAAAGCTAAAAATCCTCGACTTACCTCACAAGAAGGCAGAAGCCAGTCGGGCCTGCGTGCTCATAACGAACGTCGAATTATGACGCTTATTCGCCAACAAGGTAGTGCGCCAAAAGCTGAAATTGCGCAGAAAACGGGGCTTTCTGCACAAGCGGTAACCGTTATTATTAATAGCTTAGAAGCCGACTCTCTGTTGATAAGAAAAGAGCCACAACGAGGCCGCGTAGGTCAACCCACAATCCCTTTCGCACTAAATCCTGATGGCGCATTTGGTATAGGACTAAAAGTAGGTCGTCGTAGTTTTGATTTAACACTTATTGATTTGATGGGGAATATTCGTGCCACGCTTCATGAAAATTGCGCTTACCCCACAGTAGATAGCCTACTAACGTTTTTAGAAAAAGGTATAAGCGTGCTAAAAATGAGCCTTAATGAAGACCTAGCTGATAGGATTTTAGGCATAGGTGTTGCAACCCCTTACGAGATTTGGAATTGGACAGAAGAAGCCAGTGCCCCTACTGAAATCATGGAACAGTGGAAATCTTTTGATTTTAAGTTAAGAATAAATCAAATAATTGACCTACCTATTTATGTTTGCAATGACGATACAGCAGCTTGTTCTGCTGAGTTGAGCTTTGGAAACCCTACTCGATTTACAGATTTTTTATATGTATTTATAGGCACTTTTATTGGGGGAGGCGTAGTCATAAATGAATCATTATTTACAGGTAAAAAAGGCAATGCGGGCGCTATTGGCTCACTTCCAAAGCCCATACTAGATAGTAAAGGCCAGCTTAGTTCTCAGCAGCTCATTATGCAGTCATCTTTATATATTTTAGAAAAAATGCTTAGAGATGACGGCTACAACACCGATATCCTATGGAGTTCCAATGAATATTGGGGCGATTTAGGACCTGTTTTAGATAAATGGATAGATCAAGTTGCTGACGGCCTTGCATATGCGGCATTATGCTCCCTTGCGATTTTTGATTTTGAAGCTGTTGTTATTGACGGCGCAATTCCCATAAACATTAGAGAAAAAATTGTACTCGCTACCCAACTTAAGTTAAACGAAGGCGATCACCGTGGTATTAACCGCTGTGAAGTAAAAAGTGGTTCTATTGGCGCTAAAGCACAATCAATAGGCTGTGCTAACTTACCGTTACTCATAAACTTTTCACAAGATAACACGATCCTTTCACACCATTAAACAAATCTAGAATTCACTTTTAGCAGCGTGCGCTTAGCTTGGGCTGCTATTTAAAAATACTTTTTAAAAAAATCAATCGATCAATAAACAATCATCACACGTACAAAAAATAATAAATAATAATAGTTGATTTATTATTTTAAGTTCTCTACATTCTATTTACAATTTTGAAAACACTCACCCGTTTGATCAATAAATAGCAAAATTGTACACACACACAATAAAGAGAGAACAACATGAAACATATGTCAGCAAAGATGACCTTAATAGCAACAGCAGTCGCAATTTGTTTTTCACCAAATGCTAAGTCACAAGGGCAAGAAGCTAAAAATGACTTAGGGTTTGAAAGAATAATTGTTACAGGTACATCCCGCCCAAAAGAAAAAATTGAATCAACCAACGCAATGACTACGTTTAACGAAGAAAAGCTCGAGCAATTAGCGCCGCACAGTGTAGCGGAACTCGTAAGAAGTATTCCTGGTTTTCATGCCGAGGATACAGGCGGTGAAACGGGTAACAATGTGGCTCCAAGGGGCTTTCCACTATCTACACAAACTGAATTTACAGCACTACTACGTGACGGTATGACTGTATTTTATAACCAAGACATTTTATTTACACAAAATGATAGGTTTACTCGGCTTTCAAATTACATTGGCAATGTTGAGGCAATAAGAGGAGGCGCATCATCTATTTTTGTAGGAAGCGCACCTGCTGGCTTCATTAATTTTATCTCCCGTGAAGGGGGGGATGACACTCAAGGCGATGTATTTTTTGAAACTAATAGTAATAATCGTCTAGGAGTGCAAGGTTGGGTAAGCGGCTCTATTAACGATCAAACAACCTTTGCCGTGGGTGCTTGGTACAGAGAGGATGACTCTGCGCGTGACCCAGGTTATACAGCAAATCAAGGTGGTGAAATAAACGCTAATATCAAATATTTTTTTGATGATGGTAATGGGTTTACGCGCTTTGAAATAAACAAACAAGATGACAGCTCATTCTTTTTTATTCCCCAACCATTAACAGGAAGCACCACTGATGCGCAAACAATACCAGGTGGTATGGATATAAGAGACGGCACAACAGGTAATTCAGCAGGTGCTCGCCTTTTAACGCTAAACAACACCCCAAGCGGAGACATAGATTTAGACGTAGCAGATGGCAACTACGCTGATGTCACTTACTTTGGTAACACTACAGAAATAGAAATAAATGAAAACTTAATTTTTTCTAACCAAATGCGCTATACAGATATGTTAACTACATTTACCGGTATTATAAATGTAGGTAATGCCGAGCTACTATCAGATAAAGCGCTAGCCATTTATGATTCAAATACAGACCAATTAAGTAGTGCAATGGTAGACGGAAACTTAAGTTTTGATATTCGTGATGCAGGTACAGGGTTTAATGTTGCAAACTCAAATAATGTAAACTCATATAACACAAATGGCTATGGCATTAATGCTGGCTTTTGGCACAGGCGCTTTGAGGGCGATAATTTTCAAAATGAGACTAAATTAAACTATACATTCGATAACATAGGGGATGGCACCCTTTATGCGAACTTTGGATTATTTTTCTCTAATATTAATGGCCACGTTACTGACTACCGTATTAATACATTACAATCAGTTGAGCCCCTACCACAACGATTAGATATTGTTTTTACCGATGAGCAAGGTAACGATATTGCCAGCGTTACCTATAAAGGTATTCAGTCGGGCTCGCATGGTTATGCCGATATTGTTTATAGTGAAAAAACGCTCGCGCCGTTTGCCGACTTTGAGTACGAGCTTGAAGATGTGTCTTTTAATGTAGGTCTACGATACGAAACCTTAAAAGCAAATGGTGAGGCGCAAAATCAAGCACAATATACAATAAACAGTTTTGCCAGCGATACAGATACTCTAAACGGAAATATTTTCTTACCTTTTGGTGCTGGCACCTATCGAGACTTTGATGTCGAATACAACGAACTCGCTTGGACAGTGGCCGCAAACTATAAATTTAATGATGATTTAGCTGTATTTACACGTTACGCAGATGGCTTTCGTATGCCTGATGTTGATAAATACATGGCAATTACAGGTTTGACAAATCAACAAGAAATTGACGAGTTTAATAATTCCAATCGTCGAGAAACACAGCCGGCATCAACGGTAATGGCTGAGGTAGG
>NYTP01000123.1 GCA_002683575.1 Bermanella sp. | reverse complement strand
GGGTAATGAGTTTCATGACCTGCAAGAGCTGGCGCTCAATATTAATCTCACAACTGGCGAGCTAGAGGGTAGTTGGGGAAATTTAGGGTATTGGCAAGATGAACACAGTGAGCCCATTACACACTACAGTGAAGCGGCTAAACAGTTGGCTCACCGGTTAGGTGAGTTTGCTCAGTTATCATCAGTGAATACCGTGATTGATATGGGCTTTGGCTGTGGAGACCAGTTGATTCATTGGCATCAAGCATTTGCGGTCTCCCATATTTCAGGTGTGAATGTCTCTCATGTGCAAACCCAGTATGCACAGAGAAAAGTTAAAGCATGGCAACTGGATCAGGTGTGTGATGTGTATCAAGGGGATGCGTCTGATGAACGTACTTGGGCGGGGTTACCCACACAGTGTGATCGCATTTTAGCACTAGACTGCGTCTATCATTTTTCAAATAAAAACGACTTTTTCACACACTGTGCTCAACGCTTAAAGCATAACCACAATACGGCTGAATTGGTCATCAGTGACTTAGTGCTCAGTAAACCGCTTACGTCGTTTTTTAGTAAAGCGATACTCGGTTTGATTTGTTATGTGAGCCGCATTCCTCGGCAAAACCTTAAAACACGCCACGACTATGAAGCACAGCTTGATGATATGGGGTTGCAGTTAATCGCTTATGAAGATGCCTCTGCCCATGTTATGTTGCCGTTTGCGCAATGGGTCGAGCGCCATAAAAAAGCGGTGAAACACGTTTCATTATCTCCATCTATAAGAAATAAGTTAAACCATATTTCTTGGGGAAAGTATGTGGGAACCGCTTGGTTTTTACGATGGGCGCATCAACACAATATTTTCCAATACGCATTTTTGCGCATTGGCTTAAAGCAAAAAGCGAATTAAATACTTGGGCGAATTTCCAGCGGGTCTTTTGGCGTTTGCGTATTTGCAAACAAGCTGCCGTCAAATAAATCGTTTTCTTGTAATGCCTCTATGACTCGCTCAGCAATATCTGTGGCCATGGATTTTTCAAAGCGCACATCTAAGACGTAGGCCTTTATTTTAAGGTGGTAATAGAAGTCATCTTGAAAAATAGGGAACACGGTTGCCACAATGGGTTTTTTTAAATACACATAGTAGCTGCATTTTGCCGCATCCAGTGCGATGCTTTTCAGTTTAGCAATGGGAATACTCACCGGCAGGTGTAAATCCACGGCCACCATTTCATTTAGTTCGCCGTTATTCGAATTACTAATGGGCATTTTTAAAATATCGGCATTGGGCACAGTGATGATGTCGTCATCAAATGTATGTAGTTTGGTGGTGCTTAGGTCCAAACTAATAACCTCTCCGTAATGCTCGCCAACCTTTACCATATCCCCCACCTTAAAGCGTGGAGAAACCGCCATCATAATGCCTGCCACCAAATTTTTTGCAGCGTCTTGCGAAGCCAGGCCAATGGCTAAACCTAGTGAACCCAATGATGCATAGATAACCGATTGCGGGGGCTGAATGATGCCAATGACAATATACGAAATCGCGGCGAACCAAAGTAAGATTCGAATGACAGGAAATGTCTGCGCCAGTTGAATGCGATATTTGGGTTTATAATTCACCAGAGTATTAATGGCCCAGCGAATGCCCACTAATATCAGCCAGGTGATGATCAATGTACCAACAATGGATGCCAGCGTGGTGTAAGAAAAAAGTTCGACAAACTGTTGGTAGATGTTTTTATCCATGGGGCACCTAGTATAAATAGTTCATGGAAATTAAGTAACGAATCACCACTGCTGAGATAATTAGCTTTAAGCTGTAAGTGTCTCGGTTATGGAATTCATCACCCTGGTCAACAATGCCCAGCACGCGTAAATGCTCAAGGGTCATTTTGCTTTCATTTGTGCTCATGCGAAATAAAGCGGCATGCTCTTTTACCGATAACTGCCCGTGAGTAGAAATTTCTGCCAGTGTAAATAACTCAATCTTGTTGAGCTTTTTAAGCGGCCCCATATCAATTTCTTGCGCGGGCATAATTAACAAGCTTTGTGGTTTGGTGCCGTAGGTTAAATTATTCAAGCAATAAAAAAATCCAAGCTCCACACACCCCTTACTGCGTTTAGCGATATCATTGATGGGGCTTTTTTCGCTGTGAAGTGTATCCGTGGCTATATCATTAATGGTATGAAAACCCGCATAGGCGAATCGCTTGATGAGCAGGTCTCTCATTTCGCTGTCGGTAAAGTTGGCTATATGGTGCTGGTGGGAGATTAAATTCTCAAATCGGTAGCCATAACATAAGCGTCGCCATGTTTGCTCTTCAGCGCCCAATAACCAAAAGTGATGTCCTCGGGTGGCCAATATAATGGCCCCTAAGCAATCAATCACTGCTTGAGCACCTAATGTGCGCTGAACTAAAAAATGCAGGTTATCTAGGGCAATGACACACGAAGGCAATTCGCTCAGAGCTTGAATAAAATCATCCAGTTTATAAGTACCCTCAGTGAGGCCCATAGCTTTTGCTAAGGTGTCGATGACATCTTGTTCATCGGTGAGGCGCTTTTCTAGCGTCAGCAGTTTATAAGCTTGGTTTTGTTGCTTGAGCTGATGAATAAAAATATTTAATAGGGTGGATAGGCCAGTGCCTTTCTCTCCGTATATAGCACAACTAAGATTGCGACCATGTTGCCATAACGAAAAACTTTGGCTTAAAAAATCCACGTCTTTGCGCGCTAACACGCGTGAATCAAGACCGCCTAAAGGGCCATCGTAAAATGCGCTTTTTAGGCTTTCATCCAATGATTGATAAAAGTCGGTTTGATAAAAGCGACTGATTTGATCCAGCGGTACGGCGTTATTTTCTTTGCTTGGGAACCAGCGCTGTTTGGTTTCTAACCATAGCTTGGTTATGGATTGCTTAATGTTGATCATATGCACGTCGCCCTGATAGTGACATCAGTATGCCAGTGTTATCAGGTCAGTGCTATTGATGGCGAAAGGGAATGGTCAGAGCATCACAGGCTAACAATAAAAGGCTGGCTCACACGAGCCAGCCTTGTGAGCAATTATGAAAGGGTTAATTGATTGTCACCGGCGTTAACCGATACGCTGGCACTGCGAGAGGTGATTTCTTGGAAAACATCCGACAAAATCGTATCCACATAATGCCATTGGGCTTTTGCCTCATTGGCGGTAAAGGTGATGGTCATGAACCCACGGTCACGCAAGTTACAGTATTGAAGGTTTTCAATTAACCCCACAATACCCGCTTCATAGGTTGGCGCAGATGCAGCCGGAATATTCAGGTAATACTCAAGACCCGGTGATGAAACCGAAGACGTTGCAAATTCAACCCCCACGTTGTCACCATTTAAATCTTTAAGATCACTTGCCCAAGCGTTATGGGTATCACCAGCTAATACCACTAAATTTTTACCGTAAGCTTTAGCGGTTTGTAAAATGGTTTCACGTTCAGCCGCGTAACCATCCCACGCATCCAAATTATAAGGCACAGCCGGTAATTGCAATTGCGCCATAACTTCATCGGTTAATTTATCTTGGTTAGCGGCAAAGTAGGCTTTTTCGCCATCGGTAAGGGTTGGGTCATTTGCTTGCATGCGCCCAGCTAATACCGCCAATGCCCCTAGCTCGGTGTACTGCTCAAGCGTCATTAATGACAGTGCAACTGCCGCGGGTAAATACATGCTGCCCATTAAGACTTGTTGGCCCAGTAACTGCCATGTGCCAGTACTGTTACCCAATTGAGTTTGTAGCCATTGCAGTTGCTCTGAGCCCAGCATAGTGCGGTTAGTATCGCTGATGTCTTGGGTGAATGTTGCACCATCAAACGCGCCTGTGGTTGGGCTGATGTAGTTGGCGTAATCCAATTGTTTGTCACGAGCCAATACACGGGTGTCGAGCATGTGTAGATCCACTAAGTCGCCAATCTGAAAACTGCGATAAATTTCCAGTTCGTTATCTTGCGCAATAGGGCGAATGGGCAGCCACTCAAAGTAAGCTTGCAGTGCCGCGAGTTTGCGGGTTTCAAAATCCCCTTCTCCTTCGTTGTGGTTTTCTGCACCATCTTTATAGGTGTCGTTGGTGACTTCATGGTCATCCCAAACCGTAATGAAGGGCACGCCAGCGTGTAATGATTGTAAGTCGGCATCGGTGCGGTATTGAGCATAACGAGTACGGTAATCATCTAGGGTGAATAACTCACCTACTGGCAGTACTTCACGGTTTAATTGTGCCGCATTGTCGCTGGCATAACCGCCGCGAGGGTACTCATAAATGTAATCTCCCAAGTGCAACACCGCATCAAGGTCATTCATTTGGCTGGCTAGGTTGTACACATTAAAGTGACCTGCTGGGTAATTCGCACATGACATGACCGCCAGTTTGGCAGAAGCAATGGCCCCTTCCGGTAGGGTTTTCGTTTTACCTGTGGATGTGGTGGTGCCGTTGGCAGTAAAGCGATAAAAGTATTGCGTGCCTGGGGTTAAATTAATGGCATCCACTTTAACGGTGTAATCACGTTGTTGATTGGTGAGGGTGTTACCGCTATTAACAATATTGGTGAAGGCCGCATCGGTGGCAATTTCCCACGCGACATTAATAGACGCGGTTTCTTCAGGGGTAACCCGTGTCCATAAAATGATGGCAGTTTGAGTAGGGTCGCCACTGGCCACGCCATGATTAAAGCGAACGCTCACATCACGATCGCCGTCTGAGCTGTTACAACCCATCAGGCCAGAGGAGATGACCGCAGCTCCCACACCCTTTGCCGTTAGGATTAAAAAATCACGGCGTGAAATGCTTTTTCTCATTATGAATACTCATCAGATAATGTGGTGAGCGCCCATAGTATGAGTGAATTGTTAAATTATAGTTAAACGGGCATTTAATAAAAAATAAGATTGTTCGGCCTATGCAACCCAGCGTTCTTAGCTAAATATTGATCAAAGCTTTCATTCCAAGACGATCGGTCATATTCTTACCTAATGAGCAGACCAAGACGCAGCGAACACATACGTGAAGCCCTCATCCAAGCGGGCATCGAGCAGTTATCGATCCATGGCTACCATGGCACAGGTATCAAGCAGATTCTCGATGAAGTGAATGTGCCCAAAGGCTCGTTCTATAATTTCTTTGCCAGTAAAGAAGCCTTTGTGGCCGAAGTGATTGCACGCTATAGCCAAGATTTAGTTCAACAACTGCAAGGGTTTGTGGCCGGCGATGGCAAACACTTAAGCCCCAAAGCCCAGCTGCAAACCATATATGAGTTCACCCTTAGCAAGATCGCCAACAGCGAATTTAAGCAAGCCTGCTTGATTGGTGCCATGTCCAGTGAAATGGCTAACCAAAGTGATTTATGCCGCGACCAGCTTAAGGCCGCCACTAAGACCTTAGCCGTGTTCTTCACTGAGCGCATTCAGGCGGGGCAACTAGCCGGTGAGTTTCGCCAAGATGTCACCGCCAGTGAGTTGGCCAATATGTATTGGACAACCTGGGAAGGGGCGCTGATCACCCTGAAAATGCACAACCGACTCAAACCCGCCAAAGACACCATGGCCTTAATGCTCAACGTGCTCATGGCGTAACTTGTTCCAATGAATTTAAATTTTAATCGTTCATTATTTTTCACACCCAATTAAAAGACGATCGGTCTAATAACAACAACGGAGAACCTAATGTCGCAGACAGTACAGCAAGACCAGAGTAAACATGCACTGACCCTAAACGATGGCTTCACATTAAAAAGTGGTCAGGTGATTAAAAATCGTTTGTTTAAATCCGCCATGAGCGAGCAACTTGGGGATAAACAATGCAACCCGCAACCGGGGCTGGCTAAGTTATATGGCCGTTGGGCAAATGGTGGTATTGGCATCGCCATGACGGGGAACGTTATGGTGGATCGCGGCGCACTGGGTGAACCGAAAAACGTGGTACTCGATGAACAATCAGACCTTGCGTTATTCAAGCAATGGGCACAAGCGGGCAAGCAAAACGGCGCGCACATTTGGCCGCAGTTAAATCATCCGGGCAAACAAATCCCAAGCTTTATTGTGAGCGAACCGGTGGCTCCTTCGGCGATTTCATTGGGCCGTGGCCTAGAAAAAGGCTTTAACAAACCTCGCGCATTAACCGAACCTGAGATCGAAGTGATCATTCAAAAGTTTGCCACCGCAGCGCGCTTATCAAAACAAGCGGGATTTACCGGCGTGCAAATTCACGGTGCCCATGGCTATTTAGTTAGCCAGTTTTTATCTCCGCGCCATAACCAGCGTGATGACCAATGGGGCGGCAGCTTAGAAAACCGCATGCGTTTCGTGGTCTCGGTTTACCGCGCCATTCGCAACGAGGTCGGGGAAGACTTTCCGATCGGCATTAAGTTAAACAGTGCCGACTTCATGAAAGGCGGCTTTAGCGAAGAAGACTCCATGCAAGTGGTGCAAACTCTTGCTAACGAAGGCATGGACTTAATTGAAATTTCAGGGGGCACCTATGAAAGCCCATCCATGATGGGCGCCGACCCTAAAAAACAAGTGAAAGAAAGCACCGTAAAACGCGAAGCCTACTTTTTAGATTACATGGAAAAAGTTCGTAAATTAGTGGATACGCCATTGGTGGTCACCGGTGGCTTTCGCAGCGCCCCTGCCATGACCGAAGCCCTACAAAGCGGCGCCACCGACTTTATTGGTATTGCCCGCACTACCGCCGTGGATGCCGACTTCCCCAATAAACTGCTGGCGGATGACCAATACAGCATGCCACTAGAAAACCCAACCACCGGCAATAAAGCCTTAGATACCATGGGCATGTTAAGCATCACCTGGTATGAGCACCAAATGTGGCGCATGGCAAAAGGCAAAAACCCTAAGCCAAGCTTAAGTGCAAAAGGCGTCGTGTTGAAAACCCTACTCAGCGCCGGTATTTATGCGTTTAGAAAACGCCGCGCTTAATTGATGTTTTAATCACCTCTTTACTCGTTCAAATTGAAGGCCCGCGCAAGCGGGCTTTTTTATGATTATTTAAAATGCTCATACTGTTTGTAAGGCACGCCACGCAGCCAACAACCTCCTCCATACTCGTGAAGACGGGTATCCAGCGGATTTTTCATAGATATACCCGTTGTATGTAGCTCAACCTAAACCGTTCGCACTGAGCAGTGAGGGACGAACGATTGTCGAAGTGGGGCACTATTCAAGGTGTAAAATCTCGGTTAATTCTAGAAAGACTCAGCGTTTTTCAGGATTAATCATGAGGGTCTTAGTTATTTTCATTTGCATATACGTCACTCGAAATATATCCAAAAACTTAAGGTCATGTGACGGTGTATTAAGATAAATGGTCTCAAGACGTATCCCCCCAAAATTAAGTATGAATAGACTGATAATCAGCAAAAAGTGGTCGTTACAAAAAAGATAAGTAAATGAATGGGTTACAGATACACAAATGTTCTAGCGCGACGCAAAAAAAGGAAGGGTATATTTGCCAACGCGCGCTGGATCCCCCATGATTGCTGCCATAAGTAAACTGAATGGCGTAATTAGTCTCGGCAAAAACGTCACTGATAAAAAACATCATGGGACGTTGAATAAACTGTTATAAGGCATTATGAGAGTACTGACAAAGGCATATCTAAATACATTTTTAACGATGATAGTTCTTGGTTTCGTTGAATTTTCAATTTATAAATATGCCACGAGCATAGGACCTGATTGGGTATTGTTTCTATTTGGCCCACTCGCATTTTTAGTAGCAGTTTTGTTTTGGCTTTATAAGGTAACAGGACTTTGCTGTCCGAGTTGCAAAAATATTTTTGGTGTATCAATTGGCTTAGATGGGTGGCCATCTGTTCCTAAAAAATGTAAAAGTTGTGGTTGCAGTGATGAAGCCTAATAACAATTTGCCCCACGGTAGCCCGCTAGCGAGCAGGAACTTCGCTGCGCCCGTCCTGTGGGAAAGGCGTTAAGTGTAAGAGAGGCTATGAAGAAATTAATTTTGATTGCTGCATTTATGTGATCGGTAGTGTATGCAGAAATCGACAAAGTTTTGGTATGTTTAAAGTTTAAAGAACCATATATGAGCAATAATGTTGCTGCTTTCTCTTCGTGGCTAAATGAAAGCTATAATATTAGCCAGACGCTAGATATTCCTGTCTTGGACCCTGATACTAGGTCCGTATCAAAACCCCAGCTTTTGGCATCTATGGGTGCCGTTGAAATACTGTATGAGTCGAGACGATTTTAGGAGTACTTCTAATGGTTAAGGAATTTATCGCTCATGGAGATTTAAATGTTTATGTGGAGGACAAAATTTTATTTATTAGGACTAATTATTCGCCTAACGATGAAATGGTCGATGAGTTTCGAGTAAAACTTGAAAAATATATTGACGACCTGCAAGAAGATAGCTGGGGAAGTTTAGCGTATTTCGACGGTGAGAGTGTAATTCCGCTTGATGCGATAGATAAGATAGAATCAAACCTTAATTACATGATGTCTTTGGGGTTAATTGGAATCGCAGTAGTCGTTAGTAATACGCTGCACCAACCTTGATTAAACAATTTTGGCAATCAATTTACGAAAGAAAAAAATTCCTCACAAATTTTTTATAGTGAGGATGACGATGAAATCTGGCTGCTGAATTTGATAGGCTCGAAGCACTCTACATAAGTGTAGTGAGCAAGCAATGAAGAAAATGTACATCAACAACTAAGACATTCATGTAAATAATACCTCATACTCGACGTAAAGAGAGCCAGCCCTGAACTTGTTGATGGAGGTTGGTCGAGTACCCATTTAGCAAGTGTTGTTTGCAACTTATTCAAAACGCCATACACAATAGGAAACGTTATGTTAACAACATCCATTCAGCCAAGATTTAACGATACTGACGCGCTAGGGCATATAAGCAATACGTCATTTCCGGTTTGGTTTGAAGAAGCCAGAGCCGCATTATTTAAAATATTCCATCCTTCTTTGGATATTAAAACCTGGCCTCTCATTCTAGCAAAGACAGAAATTGACTTCTTAGCACAAACCTATTGGGGTGATGAAGTAAAAATAACCACCTATATAAGTAAGCTTGGTAACTCATCATGTTATGTTACTCATGAAGCATGGCAAAAAGAAAAAATGGTTGCCAAGGGGTTAGCGGTATTGATTTACTTTGATTATGAGGTCAATCAATCCGTGAGCATTCCACAAGATATTCGAGAAAGGTTGGCTGAACATCTTGATGAAAATAAATAACCTGCTTCACTCGCGGTTTCTGTTATCTATCGAGCCTTTTTCCAAATAACGCCAAGCTTTGCAAAGCTTGGCCACATGACTTCACCGCTGTGCAATGCGTTATGAGTTACTCAATACACCTGAAAGCGTTTTTAGAGAATGCTTTTTGGTGGCTATCATCGGCGGCTCTTAACTCATTTAATAATTAACGTAAATGCTAGGTGCAATGAATGAATCATTCATTGCACCTCTTCTAAAATTCAGACAATCTCAAAGGGTTATTTCATTTAAAGGCGTGATGCTATG
>NYTP01000122.1 GCA_002683575.1 Bermanella sp. | reverse complement strand
TGTGGATGGCGAAGTACGTCGAATTAACCTGCCTGCCTTAAGCCACAAAGAAGTACACGCATTGGTGTACGACATCATGAATGATAAACAGCGTAAAGATTTCGAAGAGTTCCTAGAGACGGATTACTCGTTTGAAGTACCGGGTGTGGCGCGTTTCCGTGTTAACGCCTTTAATCAAAACCGTGGTGCGGGCGCTGTATTTCGTACCATCCCATCCAAGGTATTAACCTGTGATGATTTGGGTATGGGGCAGATCTTTAAAGATCTTGCGGTTAAACCTCGTGGTTTGGTATTGGTCACAGGCCCGACAGGTTCAGGTAAATCCACCACATTGGCGGCCATGTTGGATTACTTGAATGACAGCTTTTATAAGCACATCTTGACCGTTGAAGACCCCATCGAATTTGTTCACCAAAGTAAAAAATCTTTGATCAACCAACGTGAAGTACACCGTGATACTTTGGGCTTTAACGAAGCACTGCGCTCAGCACTTCGTGAAGACCCGGATGTGATCTTGGTTGGTGAGATGCGTGACTTAGAAACTATTCGTTTAGCGCTAACCGCCGCAGAAACCGGCCACTGTGTGTTTGGTACCTTGCACACCACCAGCGCTGCAAAAACCATTGACCGTATTGTGGATGTGTTCCCTGCTGAAGAAAAATCCATGGTGCGTTCCATGTTGTCCGAATCCCTTCAAGGGGTTATTTCTCAGTGCCTGTTGAAGAAAAAAGGCGGTGGCCGTGTGGCCGCTCATGAAATCATGGTAGGTACACCCGCCATACGAAACCTGATTCGTGAAGACAAGGTTGCACAAATGTATAGCGCCATTCAAACCGGCAGTGCACTGGGTATGATTACCATGGATCAAAGCCTTAAAAATCTTGTGCAAAAAGGCATCGTGACCCCTGAAGCGGCGCGCGAAAAAGCGAAATCACCTGAGCAATTTTAATAAGAAATAACTCACAGCCTAGTATTGTGAGAAGGATAGACAATGGAAATTGATAAGCTATTACGCTTAATGGTGGAAAAGAGCGCCTCGGATTTATTTATTACCGCAGGTATGCCGCCAAGCATGAAGGTGCACGGACGAATTCATGCGGTAACCAAAACCCCATTGAGCCCTGAGCAAACCAAAGAGATTATTTACGGCATCATGAGTCGTGATCAAATCAGCGAGTTTGAAACAAAAAAAGAACTCAACTTTGCTGTCAGTGCTAGTGGCGTGGGGCGTTTTCGTGCCAGTGCGTTTTTTCAGCGTAATCTAGCGGGTGTAGTATTGCGTCGCATTGAAACAAAGATTCCGCAAATCGAACAACTGGGCTTGCCTGAGATCATTAAAGAAATTGCCATGAGCAAACGTGGCTTGGTGTTATTTGTAGGAGCAACCGGTGCCGGTAAATCTACCTCACTGGCATCCATGATTGGTTACCGTAACCAAAATAGCCGTGGCCATATTATTTCCATCGAAGACCCCATTGAATACATGCACCAACACCAAGGTTGTATCGTCACTCAGCGGGAAGTGGGCTTGGATACAGACAGTTTTGAAATTGCCTTAAAAAATACACTTCGCCAAGCCCCTGATGTGATCATGATTGGTGAGGTGCGCAGTGCACAAACCATGAACCATGCGGTGACATTTGCTGAGACAGGTCACTTATGTCTGGCCACTTTGCATGCGAACAATGCCAACCAAGCATTGGATCGTGTTATCCACTTTTTCCCGTCGGATCAGCATACTCAGATCTGGATGGATTTATCCTTAAACTTGCGCGCCATTGTGGCTCAGCAGTTAATCCCCACGCCTGATGGCAAAGGTCGTCGAGCGGTGGTGGAAGTTCTACTTAATACGCCTTTGGTGCAAGACTTAATTCGCAAGGGTGAAGTGCATGAGCTAAAAGCGTTGATGAGTAAGTCGACGGAATTAGGCATGCAAACCTTTGATCAGGGTTTGTATAACTTATATCAGGCGGGTGAAATTACCTATGAAGATGCATTAAATCATGCCGACAGTGCGAATGATTTACGTCTCATGATTAAGTTGGCGTCAGAAGATCCAGACCAATTGTCATCCGCTACGAAAGGCCTGACTCTGCAACAAGATTAATCCTATTAACTAGCCACCGTTGAGGCATGCTGATATTGATGCATGGATTAGCGGTGGTTTTTTATTACTCGAAATTTTTTAAGCGAAGAAGGTAGTATGAATAAAATCGTGACGGTTCTGGTTATTGGTCTGTTGGTGGCCATTGGTTATGTGTTTTTTCAGTATCAAGACATTGCCTCACAAGCTGATGCGCAAGTAGAGAAAGACATTCAGTTTTTAGAAGCGTCTTTTCGTGATCGCAGCAGTGAATCGTTATCGGGCGTACACGAACAAGAAAAATATGTGCAGAGCGCATTGGTATTGCAAAGTGTGAATGAAGCGCAGCAGTTTGTTCGTCATTACCATAGTTTGTTTATTGAAAATGGTGTACGTAATTGTTTGCTATCAAAAATTATTTATTTGCAAAAACAAACCACCTTGCTTGAACAGGTTTGGCTTGATGAAGGGCAGGTGTGTTTGCCGTAATTGTCTTGATCAAATGACTGGTGTTGAATGGTTTAAATAAAAAAGCCAAGCATCCGTGCAAACGGTGCTTGGCTTTTTTTGCTTAGACATGTGTGTTAGTTCTGAAACACAATGTGTCCGCCATTAATGGTATGGGTAACCCCGCCTTTAAACGGCGTACCTAACCAAGGGTTATTACGACCTTTTGACATAAGCGTTTCACTCTCACTGGTAACGGCTTGCTCTAGGTTCACGATGCATAAGTCAGCACGTTGTTCTAAGGCAATGGTGCCCAGCTTTTGTTGAAGCACGCTTGCTGGGGAAGACGAGACAGCCTTGATAGCAGCTTCTAGTGTTAATTCCTGTTTGTGCACCAAGCTCAATAACACTTGAGTGAAATTATCTAAGCTGTTGATCCCTGCTTCACTGGCAGAGAAGGGCGCCATTTTAGCCGCTAAGTCTTGAGGTGAATGGTTAGAACAAATAGATAAGTGACCCTTGTTTACTCCGTCTAACAAAGCCAGTCGGTCCGATTTACTGCGGTAAACAGGAGAAACATGCATCAGGCTGTCATACCCGCGACAGGACTCGTCAGTGAAAACCAAATTGCCCAGCGCCACGTCGGCGGTAACGGGCAAACCATCTTGCTGAGCCTTGATGATCATATCCAAGGCGCGAGCACTGCTGATTCGGCTGATGTGCAGCTGCACACCGGTTTCTTCACATAAGATTAAATGTTGAGCCAGAGCGGATGTTTCAGCGCTAACCGGTACACCCGGTAAGCCCATTTGTGTGCTTGCTGGGCCTTCATGCATGCAGCCGCCATGGGCAAGGGCTGTATCAATGGGTGTGACAATAGCGGTGATGTTAAAACCTGCTGCATAGTGATAGCACTGCTTAATGACGTGGCTATTTTTAAATGGCAGCTCCAAATTACTCAGGGCAACACAGCCTGCTTCTTTCAAACCCGACATGTTACTTAATTGTTCGCCCTCAAGGTTGGCCGTTAATGCGCCAAGAGTGAGCACAGAACAATGACCCGCTTGTTTGGCCTTTTCTTGAATCAAGGCGGCAACCGCAGAACTGTCAATCACAGGCTTAGTATTGGGGGTGCAGCAAATAGTGGTGAAACCTGAACGTGCTGCCGCTTGTGTTTCAGTCGCAATGGAACCTTTTTGGTTAAAACCTGGCTCCGCTAAAAAACTGTGCAAATCAATAAAACCAGGGAAGACCATTTGGCCACTGGCATCCAACGTCGTGTTAGCAACGAAGCCTTCAGGCGCGCAGCCGATGGCGACAATGCGCTCGTTTTCGATGAAGATATCCAGAACACTGTCTAGGTTTTGGCTTGGGTCAAACACATGACCGCCACTGATGCATAATCGGTGTTGAGGCTGGAGTTGCATTATTGTGCCCCTTCTTGGTTTTGATCTTGTAACGCTTGTTCTTGATTTTGGCCGCTCATGGCCATGGCCATCACCGCCATACGCATGGGGATACCGTTGCTTACTTGTTTTAAAATCACACTTTGCGGGCCATCGGCGACAGCGCTTTCAATTTCAACTCCGCGATTAATCGGCCCAGGGTGCATGACGATGGCGTCATGATTGGCATAGGCAAGTTTTTCGGTATTAAGTCCGTATAGACGGTAATACTCTGATTCGCTTGGCAGTAATGCCGTTTGCATGCGCTCTTTTTGTAAGCGCAGCATGATGACCACATCCACACCTTTTAAACCGTCTTTCATGTTATTAAACGCACGCACACCTAAGCTTTCAATGTCTTTCGGAATCAATGTGTTTGGGCCAATCACGCGTACGTCATTACAGCCCAGGGTTTTTAATGCGTAAATTTGTGAGCGCGCGACGCGGCTATGCAGAATGTCCCCGACGATGGCCACTGATAAATGTTCAAACCCACTCTTTTCGCGATGAATGGTGAGCATATCCAGCATGGCTTGAGTGGGGTGGGCATGGCGGCCATCACCGGCGTTGATAACGGCAACGTTAGGCGTGACATGTTGAGCAATAAAATGTGCCGCACCTGAGTCCGCATGGCGTACGACAAACATATCAGAATACATGGACTCTAAGTTCCACAACGTATCCATCAAGGTTTCGCCTTTGCTGGTGGCACTGCGGGCGATATCAAGGTTTAAGATATTGGCGCTTAGGCGCTTTGCCGCCAGTTCAAATGTTGAGCGTGTACGAGTTGAGTTTTCAAAAAATAAATTCACAACGGTTTTACCGCGAAGCAAGGGCACGGTTTTGACACTGCGCTCTTGGGTGCTGATAAAACTATTGGCGGTATCGATAATTTCGCTGAGAATCTCTTTGCTTAAACCTTCTGTGGTTAAGAAGTGTTTTAAGCGACCCTCTTTGTTGAGTTGAATCTGACTTGGATCCATTGGCTGCATATTCTTAACCTTATTTTTCCAGGTTCACAGTGGTAAGGGTCAAGGGTGTTGGCCCGCTTAATTTAATGCGTTGATTGCGTGGACGCTCGATTTTCTCTCCGATTACATCCGCTTGGATGGGCAGTTCGCGATGGCCAACATCCAGAAGACAAGCCAGTACAATTTTTTCAGGACGCCCATAGTCAAATAACTCATTCATGGCAGCGCGAATGGTGCGCCCTGACATGATGACATCGTCCACTAAGATAATGGTTTTGTTTTCGATATCCGGCAGCTCAGACCCTTTCACTTTAGGGTGAAGACCGTTTTGGCTGAAGTCATCTCGATAAAAGCTAATATCCAGTAACCCTAGCGCACTATTTAAACCTAATTGCTCATGAAGCTGTTTGGCTACCCAGGCTCCGCCGGTATGAATACCAATCATAACCACGTTGTCTTGTTGGGTCAGCGGCATCAGTGCTTTTGCCATGTTGGCAATCAGTTGGTCAGGTTGCGGTAGGGACATGTGTTCTCCTAATTCCTAAGATCTTTGTCTTAGAATTGAAAGCGATAATCGATTCGTTAGATGCACTCGGCGATGAACGGCCAGGTATTAAGATGAGGCATCTAGTGGATATTGGTTAAACCATGATTCTAAAATAAATTGGGCAGCAAGGGCATCCACTGGGTCTGATTTATAATGACCCTTGTGTCCCTGTGCTTTGGCTTCTTCTTTGGCAGCAAAGGTACTCAAGCGCTCATCAATAGTAAAGCTTGGGCGCGCGTAACGGGCGTTTAAGCGGTTACTGAACTTATTCGCACGACGGGACATTTCACTCGGTGTACCGTCCATATTGATGGGCAGGCCAACCACAAACGCATCGGGCTGCCATTCCTCTACCAGTTTATCCAGTTGCTCCCAATTAGGAATGCCATCGCGAGCGCTAATGCAGCCGATGCCGTTGGCGGTTTCGGTAATGCGCTGTCCCATGGCGACACCAGAACGCTTAGTGCCAAAATCGAACGCCATAATAGATTGGTATTTATTGGTAACAGGGGTGGACATACAGGCCTTATATTATGCGTGACCAGATTGGCCGGTCAGTTGGCTCAGGTTAATGCCAAGCTTTTTCGCCGCTTGCTCGGCCAGTTGCTCAGAATCAGTATGAAAGAGTAAGTGTTCATCGGCAGGCACCGTTAGCCAGCTGTTATTGGCTATCTCTTCTTCAAGTTGACCGGCATCCCAGCCGGCGTAGCCTAAACAGATAATGGCGCCATCTGGCCCTTCACCGTTGGCAATGTGGCTGAGTATATCTTTCGAGGTGGTCAGCCTTACATGGTCACTTACCATTATGTTCTGAACATCTACCGGATCATCTTGATACAGCACAAAACCTTGCTCGGGAGAAACGGGGCCACCTTGCATGATATTTTGAGAGTGAGGTTGGTTTGGGTTGATATCCAACTCACTAAGAATGTCATTAAGTTGAATGCCCATGGGTTTGTTAATAATTAACCCCATTGCACCTTCGTCATTGTGCTCGCAGATATAGCAAACGCTGTGTTGAAACCAAGGGTCATCTAACAGCGGCATGGCTAACAGTAGGTGGTGCTTTAAATCAATTGTTTGTGGCATTGATCAACTATTGGTTGAGAATTGGGTTTGTTGGAACTGCCATGTACGGATAATCTCAAGGACATCTGCTTGTTTGCGCATCTCTTCGGTGAACGGCGCAAATGGGGCAGCTAAACGTACGATGTGCTTGGCTGCATCATCAAGTATCTTGTGGCCAGAGCTTTCCATAACTTTTAGTTCGTGGATTGTGCCGTCGGCACGTACCGCTACCATTAAGCGTAGACTGCCACTGATGTTTTGTCGTTTGGCATCGGCGGGGTAATTAAGGTTGCCAATGTTCTCGATTTTGCGCAGCCACTGATTCATATACAAGGCGTCGCTGCTTTGGCGAGTGCTGGTGGCAGTAAGGCGACGGGTACGAGGGGCTTTGGTCAAGGTTTGACGTTGACGGTCAAGCTTGGCCTCTAAGCTGGCTATTTCTAAACTGCGCTCAAGCAGGCTTTTAGTGGAATCTTCAGGTAACTGTAAGGCTTTTAATTCTTGTTCAAGTTTTTGGCTTTGAACATCAAAGTCAGACATTAAGCTGGTAATGCTTTGGTAGCTTTGCTCATTGGGGCGTGGTGCGCTGGCGGTTTGTTGTAAGTGCTGCGTTTTGCGAATTTCTTCTGCCGCATAATCAGCCTGCTCTGTGGTGGTCATCTCAGCGCGCTCAGATAAGGTCCCGCTGCCTTGTTGATTAGCTTGCGCTAAAAAGTCAGCTTCATCAGGGGCTTTCGTGTCGGCTGATTGAGCAAGGGTGATGTCTAGGGTGGTGGCGCTGTTGTGCTTTTCCGGTAACGAAAAGCCAATACCAAAGATGATTAACAAATGCACCAGCAAAGCCACAAAGACAGCAAAGCTGAAGCGATCATAATCATTTACTGCGGCGGTTTGACTCATTGAATAACAGGCTCGATTAATTTTGGCCATTTTGCCTCATGGCCCGCTGAAAATCTAATGCTCAGTTGGCCAAAGACAAAAAGGGTTGGGTTAAAGGCCTAGTGTTCTAGGCGCTTCTCAATAGCGTCCATCAGCATCATGGCCACGTCTTGGCCACTGTCGCGTGAAATCTCACGGACACAAGTTGGGCTGGTGACGTTGATCTCGGTCAGGTAGTCCCCGATGACATCGAGGCCTACAAAGATTAGGCCTTTCTCTTTCAATACTGGGCCAATCTGGTTAGCGATCCATAAATCACGCTCACTTAATTCTTGTGTGACACCGCGGCCACCGGCGGCTAGGTTACCACGGGTTTCCCCTTGGGCGGGTATACGAGCTAGGGAATGTGATACAGGCACGCCATCGATCATCAAAATACGTTTATCGCCCTGTTTTATTTCTGGCAGATACTTTTGCGCCATGATGCTTTCGTTACCAAAGTTTGTCAGTGTTTCGATGATCACGCTGACATTTGGGTCGTCTGCTTTCAGGCGAAAAATAGATGAGCCACCCATACCATCTAGTGGTTTAAATATTACATCACCGTGTTCTTTGTGGAACGCTTTTAAGCGCTCGGCACTTTGGGTCACGAGTACTTCCGGGCAGCATTGAGGAAACGCCGTGGCAAAGACTTTTTCATTGCAGTCACGCAAACTTTGGGGTTTGTTCACTATTAAAGTGCCCTGCTGCTCTGCACGCTCCAGAATATAGGTGTTGTAGATATATTCGTTGTCAAATGGAGGGTCTTTTCTCATCAGTACCACATCTAGGTCAGCAAGCGGCTGCCAGCTGGCTTCGCCTTTCTCAAACCAGTTTTCAGGGTCCATTTTGACGCTCAGCGCAGCCATGTTTGCAACCGCGACTCCGTTCTCTAGAGCTAGATCTTTATCTTCCATGTAAAACAGCTGCCAGCCTTTACGCTGTGCGGCATCAAGCAGTGCAAGAGAGGTGTCTTTTTTGAAGCTGATGGACTCGATTGGGTCCATTACGATGCCAACTTTAATGCTCATGGTTACTACGCCCTATCGGTTGAATTTTTGCCATTGTACATTGAAAATAAAGAAAATTGTTCTAGCAAGTGGTTCGCATTCGGCCTAAGTGCCTATAGAATGACATGCTTGAGTATGGTACAAAGGCTCGCTATGTGACTATCAGGCTGGTCACAGACAATAAGAATACAAATGACCTGCAATAGGCTGATTTATGGCGGACAACTTCGAAAATATTAAAGTGATGGTGATTGATGATAGTAAAACCATCCGCCGCACCGCTGAAACCTTGCTGAAGAAAGTAGGCTGTAACGTGATTACGGCTACAGATGGTTTCGATGCATTGGCAAAAATTGCTGATAACCACCCAGATATCATATTCGTTGACATTATGATGCCGCGTCTGGATGGCTATCAAACCTGTGCTTTGATTAAAAATAATTCAAATTTTAAAGACACACCTGTGGTAATGCTATCAAGCAAGGACGGACTGTTTGATAAGGCAAAAGGGAGAATTGTTGGATCCGATCAGTATCTGACCAAGCCTTTCAGTAAAGATGAATTATTAGGTGCCATTCGCAATCACGTGAAGTAACGTGGCGAGCGCCTAGTGTAAATAATTAGTTAGATATGAAATTGAGGTTCTTATGGCGCGCGTATTGATTGTTGATGATTCGCCCACTGAAACATTTACTCTGAAGTCCATGCTTGAAGCAAAGGGGTTTGAAGTATTAACCGCAGAAAACGGTGCGGACGGTGTGGCATTGGCGCGTGAAGAGCTGCCAGACGCAGTGCTTATGGATATTGTAATGCCAGGCTTAAACGGCTTCCAAGCAACGCGTCAATTAAGCAAAGACGAAAAAACAGCCCACATCCCGGTTGTTATTGTCACGACAAAAGATCAAGAAACCGATAAGGTTTGGGGTCAGCGTCAGGGCGCTAAAGGCTACTTAGTGAAGCCTGTGTCTGAAGATGTGTTGGCACAAACCATTCAAGGTGTAATCGACGAGGCTTAATGATGACACCCTTTGCACTACTCCAAGATATTGCGTCTCGCTGTCGTTCTCATGCGGCAGAGCTGCCGTCTCGAATTGAAGCGGTAGAGAACTGGCGTGGAGTAGGGTTTATTTTGGGAGGGCGCCGTTATGTTGCGCCCATGTCAGATGTGAGTGAGATTTTAACGGCACCCAAATTAACTCAGGTGCCGGGCGTTAAACACTGGGTACAAGGCGTTGCCAATGTACGTGGTCGTTTGGTACCAGTGATGGATTTAGCCGCCTTTTTGGGTGGGCGTTCTGTTTCAGGTCGAAACAAGCGAACGTTAATTATTGAGAAAGGCGATCTATTAAACGGTTTAACCGTCGATGCCGTGCTTGGGATGCAGTACTTCCCCGTTGAAAGCAAACAAGATTCATCTGCTTTGGATATTCCAGAGCAGGCAAAGGCTTTTATCTCTGAGGCATTTCTTAGGGATGGAGAGTTATGGCCAGTATTCAGTTTTGAACAACTGGCTAATGATCAAAACTATATGGATATTGCTGTATAGTAAGTACCTACTACATAATGTAGTCACGAAAATTAGAATAATGAGCAAGTAACGATTGCGGAGAGTTTATACATGAAAGCGAGTGCGGGCAGTGCAATCCTGTCGACTTTACTGAATAACACTGCACGACTGGGTTTTATCGCAGCCTTCGTAGTCTTTATCTTGGCGTTCCTTGGTATCACCATTTTTGTTCAGTATAAGTCGGATCAAGATAAACAATATATTTCTCACTCTGGTGAGTTGCGGGTACTTTCTCAGCAGATAGCGAAAAACGCCGTCGAGGCCGCTGCGGGTAAAGAAGAAGCCTTTAAATTGCTAGGCTCTGCACGTACTAACTTCGAAACTCGTTGGGGTTATATCTCCCAAGGTAACCCTGAAACTGGCCTGCCACCGAGCAAGGTTGAAAGCATGACAGACATGCAGAACCTTTGGGATGACGTACGTGACAGTGCTGACCGAATTATCGAAACACGTGACACGGTATTATCCCTGCACGAAGTAGCCGCAACGCTTTCTGAAACCATTCCTCAGCTACAGGTCGAATACGACGAAGTTGTAGAAATCTTACTTGATAACGATGCACCTGCCGAACAGGTAGCGGTAGCACAGCGTCAGTCTTGGTTAGCAGAACGTATTGTACGGTCGGTTAACAAAGTACTAACCGGTGGCGATGACGCAGTAATGGCGGCCGATAGCTTTGGTCGAGATGCCAACTTATTCGGTCGAGTACTTAGCGGTATGATCGAAGGCAACGTGGCGATGAATATTCAACCGGTTAAAGACGGTGAGGCAATTGACTCACTTGCTGAAATCTCTGAATTGTTCGAATTCGTAGCCGGTTCTGTAGATGAAATCCTAGAAACGTCTCCTGAGTTGTTCCAAGTACGTGAATCAGCAAACAACATCTTCAACTTGTCTCAAGCACTGCTTGGCAAGTCATCTGAATTGACCGAACTACATGCTGATCGCGCATCATCATGGGATATCTTACAGTACACAGGTTACCTACTGGCGTTCTTAGCCCTTGGTATGTTGGGTGTTGTGGGTTACATCACTTATCAAGAAACTCAAAGCACTCTAAAAGAAGAAGAAACCAAGAACGAAGCCAACCAAATGGCAATCTTGCGTCTTCTTGATGAACTAGCTGACCTTGCAGACGGTGACTTAACCACTCAGGCAACGGTAACCGAAGACTTTACAGGTGCGATTGCTGACTCCATTAACTTCGCGATCGACCAAATGCGTGCGCTGGTAACGGCGATTAACGAAACAGCGGTACAGGTTGCATCGGCAGCACAAGAAACACAGTCTACTGCGATGCACCTTGCAGATGCAGCGGAACACCAGGCGCAAGAAATTGCCGGGGCTTCTGCCGCGATCAACGAGATGGCGGTGTCCATCGACCAAGTATCTTCAAACGCATCTGAGTCCACCTCGGTGGCGGAGCGATCAGTAACGATCGCAAATAAAGGTGCCGAAATGGTACAGGCGACGATCAACGGAATGGACAACATCCGTGAGCAGATCCAAGAAACGTCAAAGCGTATCAAGCGTCTTGGTGAATCTTCGCAAGAGATCGGTGACATCATCTCCCTGATCAACGACATTGCCGACCAAACAAATATTCTATCGCTTAACGCCGCTATTCAGGCATCCATGGCCGGTGATGCTGGTCGAGGCTTCGCAGTTGTTGCGGATGAGGTACAGCGACTAGCAGAACGTTCAGCCGCTGCGACCAAGCAGATTGAAGCACTGGTTAAAACGATCCAGAACGATACAAACGAAGCGGTTATCTCCATGGAACATACAACGTCCGAAGTGGTACGTGGTGCTCGCCTTGCACAGGATGCGGGTGTTGCTCTTGAGGAAATCGAAACAGTATCGAAAAACCTTGCAGACTTGATTCAAAACATCTCTAACGCTGCTCGTCAGCAAGCCTCGTCTGCTGGTCACATTTCTAATACGATGAACGTAATCCAAGAAATTACATCGCAAACTTCAGCAGGTACGACCGCAACGGCGAAATCCATCGGTAACCTTGCAGAGATGGCGACGAAATTACGTGAGTCTGTAGCCGGCTTTAAGCTACCTGAATCTAACGTGTAAATAGGTGTCAGGTGTGTCGCAGACAGGGTGGACGTTAAAAGCCCTGCCGGAAATGAATGAACAGCAGTTCTCGCTTTGGCGGGAACTGTTGGAAACTCGAACCGGCATTTATGTTACAGAGCAACGTAAATCATTCCTGCAATCAAGCTTGATGCAGCGAATGCGAGAAGTGTCCTGTGACAATTACCAAGAATACTATGAGCGTATTGTTCACGACCCTATGGGGAATATTGAGTGGGCAAAATTGGTGGATCGTTTAACGGTTCAAGAAACCCGTTTCTATCGAGACCCAGCCGCTTTTGAGTATGTGGGCAAGTACATCCAGGCTCACCAAGCTAAGTTCACAAAAAAGAATCCACTGGATATCTGGAGTGTTGGTTGTTCCAGCGGTGAGGAAGTCTATACCTTAGCTATGTTGGCTCACGAAAAGTTAGCTGACGAAAAGAAAGATTGCTTTATTGTCACAGGAACCGATATCAGTGTTCCTGTGCTGAATAAAGCTCGACAAGGGGTGTTTTCACAGCGACGTTTAGTCACCCTGCCTGAGCTTTATAGAAACCAATATTTTAAACAGAATGATGACGAGCAATTTAATGTTGTCTCTGATATCAAAAAAAATACCTGCTTTGCGCAGGTGAATATTTTGCAGTTAGATAAAGTGGCAAAAAGTACACGCCACATTATCTATTGTCAGAATGTTCTAATATATTTTCGCCATTGGCGCCGTCAGGAAATACTCAATCATTTGGTTGATCGATTAGCACCGGGCGGATTACTTTTAATTGGTATGGGCGAGATGCTGGATTGGCAGCATCCTGACTTAACACCGGTTAAAGGTGAACAAATCACCGCGTTTATTAAGCGTGTATAAGCAGAAGAATAACTAGGATGCGGAGCCAATATGGGCGATCGCCATGATTATGTAGCCCTTGATTGGGTTAAAGGCGAAATAGAAGAAGTCTTAAAGCAGGCGCAATATGAATTAGAAGCTTATGTTGAAGCTCCTGACGATACGGCACGCCTTAAGTTTTGTTTAACATATTTGCATCAAGTGCGCGGCACTTTGCAGATGGTTGAGTTCTACGGCGCAGCGATGCTTGCTGAGGAAATGGAAGCCGTTGTTCAGGCTATGCTTGATGATACGGTGAGCCATGCCGCTGAAGCACGGGAAGTGCTGATGCAAGCTATTTTACAGCTACCCAATTACCTCGATCATATCAAGCTAGGTCGTAGAGACCTGCCTGTGGTTTTATTACCAGTGCTGAACGATCTTCGTGGCGCTCGTGGTGAGAGCTTGTTATCTGAAACCTCTCTATTTCAACCAAGTTTAAAGCCGATTACCCCTTTAAATGACAAGCAGTTACGCCATTTTTCGGATAAACAATTCTTAGATATTCTAAGAAAGTTACGCCAAATGTATCAGGTTGCGTTGCTGGGTGTGCTCAAGGGTAAAGATACTCAGCATAACCTTGAGTACTTACAAAAAGTCAGCAATCGTTTGGCAAAATTATTTGTAAGCACGCCGGCTGAATCCTTATGGACAATTGCCAGTGCGGTATTAGATGGTTTGTTAAATGACGGTATTCGTTTAAATAGTGCCGTCAAAGAGCTTTTAAAGCAGCTTGAGCCTGAGCTTAGAAATATTGTGAACAATGGCGCTCAGTCATTGGAGCATGTACCGGAAGAGCTGTTAAAAAATCTGCTGTTTTATGTGGCACGTTCAGAAAAAACCACCGATAAAATTACCCAGGTGCGTAATGACTTTAAATTAAGTGATGCATTGCCATCTAGTTCTGAAGTTGATGAAGATCGTAAAGCGCTAGAAGGCCCAGACAAAGCAACTATGGGTTCGGTGTCATCTGCCCTAATTGAAGAAATTACCCGCCTTAAAGAAGAATTAGATCAACTTGTTCACGACAAGGTCGCGCAACCGTCTCAGTTAGCCGGACTGGTTCCTGGGTTCAAGCAAATTAGCGATACAATGGGCATGCTTGGTTTAGGCGTTTCGCGTAAAGTTATCCAAGATCAGTTTGAAATTGTTAAGGCATTTGTGGATAACAATAAGGCTGCAGATAACACTCAGCTGATGGATATCGCAGGTGCGTTGCTTTATGTTGAAGCCACGCTTGTTGGTTTAAGTGATCGTTTTGGCTCAACTAAATCCGATGACATGCAAACCCAGCAACTGGGTGAAGCCCAGCAAGTTGTACTGAAAGAATCGAAAAATTTCATCGAACAAGTGAAAGAATTAGTAGTTGAATATGCTACTAAACAAGGTGACTTATCCTTATTGGGTGAGGCTGCTGATTTGTTGATGAATTTGCGTGGCACCTTGATTATGGTGCCGCAAATGGATGCCGCGGATATCGCCCGCTCATGTTCGAATATTTTACATAAGCAAGTGGATACGCAGCAAAGACCATCCGATGTTTTATTAGATGCCTTAGCTGAATCCCTCAGTGGTATTGAGTACTTCCTAGAGCGCTTAGAGGAAAACAACCAAGCCGATAGCAGTGGAATCTTGGTTCGTTCACGCGAAGCTATTCTGCCATATATGGCAGCGCAAGACCTTGCACCAGATGACAGTATTATTGATGCACAAGCCATGGAAGATGACCTGGAAGAGGTCGATTTCTCTCAGCTGCCAGAAGAGGTGGAAGACCTTCAACTGGATAGTAATGAGTCGCCTGTCGAGATTGCTACCGAGGAAAGTATCGAGTTTGGTTTGCCGCAGGATTCCGCTCAAGACAAGTCCAATGAAGATGAAATCACATTCGATTTAACAGATGAACTTGAGCTAGAAAGCAATGAATCATTAAACATAGCGCAAACACCAGAAGATGAAGAAGCACTCAGCGCTCAAGCACTAAATGAACAATTTAGTGAATCTTTAAAGTCCCTAGAAAATGAGCCTGAAGACGATGACGACTGGAATCTTGTCATTGATGATGCATTTGAACCAGATGATACAGCACCCGCTGAAATCGAACAGATACCAGAAGCCGCTCCGGTGATTGAGGCTGAGCCTGTGCTTGAGTCTTCTAATGCTAGTGACTTTGAAGATGATGATTTAATCGATGATGAAATCATTGAAATCTTCTTAGAAGAAGCACAAGAAGTACTTGAGACCATAGAAGAGTTCTGGCCAGTATTTAAAGCCAATCATGATGACAGTGAAGCACTAACTACAACACGTCGCGCGTTCCATACCTTAAAGGGTAGTGGCCGAATGGTGGGTGCCGAAGACATCGGTGAAACCGCTTGGGCGATTGAAAATATGTTTAATCGCTTATTGGATAACACCATTGAAATAAGTGAGCCGTTCACCGATATCGTGGATTTTGTGGTGACACAAGTACCACAACTTATTCAGAATTTTGAAAAACGTCAGCCAAGCGATATTGACGTTAAGTTGATCCAGGAATACGCCGACGCTATTTCAAAGGGTGAAGATGTGGCCCCTTGTGAACAAGTTATGTCACAAGTATTGCAAGACCACATTGAGAAAGCACAACAGGAATAAGATAATGTTCAAGTTGAAGAGGCAGTTGAAGCGCCTCTACCAGGACTAGACCCTGCATTACTTGAAGTATTCAGCTCAGAGGTAGCGTCTCACTTAAAAGTGGTGCAAGACTTTATCGATGCCGAGCAATCCAGCGATTACAGTTCGCCGATCACCGATGAGCTGCAGCGTGCCTTGCATACATTGAAAGGCAGTGCGCACATGGCGCATATTGAGTCGATTGCTGATATCGCCGGTGTGCTTGAACACTTTGCCAAAGATTTACGCGCATACCATGTTGAGACCACAGCAGAAATTATCCACTTGTTCATTCGTGGTAAGGATCTGATTGATGAAGGTTTTTCTCAATTATCCACCAACCCGTTTGGCAAGATAGCAGGCAGTGAAGACATCACTGCCGATGTTCAGCGTTTAAGCCAACAGCTGATTCAGCAGTTCCATCAAAAGCTGGGCACCAACGCCAGTCGTAATAATGTTGATCCTCAAGTGTTATCTATTTTCCTGTCAGAAGGCATGGATATCCTGACGGACGTTGAGGAAAGTTTAGAAGACTGGGAGTCCGATTCTGGCAAGGTGCAGTTATTGGATGCCATTATTGATGAACTTCACACCCTTGAGAAGGGTGCTCAAATGGCTGATTTGCTACCAATTGTAAGCCTGTGTCAGGCACTGCAAACAGCATATGAAAGAGTAGAGCAGCTTAAACTTGCAGCGAACGATCCTTTTGTGGATACCATCAAGGATGGCCATGAAGGTTTGTTAAATATGATGGATATGGTGGCAGCTAGCCAAGCTGTTGTACCAGCCTCTGATTTGATCGCGCAATTGACTCAAGCATCTGCAGGTGGTGAGTCAGATGACTCAAGTACAGATACACAAAAAACTGCTCCGATTGCATCTGAAGAAAATACAGAAGATGAAAGCATAGAGCTTGAATTACCATCAGTTGATGTAGAAGCAGCCCAGGCTCAAGCGGATATTGATCCTGAGTTACTGGATATCTTTCTTGAAGAAGCACAAGAGCTGATTGACTCTATCAGTTCATCACTAGATGAATGGCAGAATGATCGAGACAATTTATTACAAGTAGCTGAATTGCAGCGTGATTTGCACACCTTTAAAGGTGGCGCGAGAATGGCTGAAATTAATGCTATTGGCGACCTGGCGCATGAACTTGAAGACCTTTATGAGGGTTTAAGTTTAGGCCGACTATCAGCCAATGACCAGTTGTTTGATTTATTGCACCTTTGCCATGACCGTTTAGCTGATATGGTGAATGGCTTATCGCAGCAAATGCCAATTAAGTCGGCGCCTGAATTAATTACGGCTATTCAATTGTTCATTGCTGGTGAGTCACTCGAGTTACCTAGCGAAGAACAAACCGCCGGTGATCTCGAACCAGCCCATGAAGTCTCAGTGGATCAGCCTGAAAGTATTTCAGTGGCAAGCATGGCATTAGACGCCGATGCTGAAGTGGTTGAGATCTTTTTAGAAGAAGCTGAAGAGCTAATGGAGGAGTTGGATGCTGCCATTATTCAGTGGCAAGCGGAGCCGGAAAATTTTCAGCACAACGAATCACTTCAACGTATCTTGCATACCTTTAAAGGTGGTGCGCGCATTGCAGGCTTAAGTGAGATCGGTGATCTTGCTCATAACATGGAAGATGAATTACAGCATCGCTTGATGAACAAGCAAGCAGCGGATGATGCGTTATTCAAAAATCTACATGAGCAATACGACTTAATCGCAAGTCGAATTGATAGCGTGCAGTTGTGGTTGAACCAAGGTGCCCAGGGCGCAATTGAAATTGAAGCGGTACCAGTATCGGTTGAACCAACTGACGCATTAGAAACCGCTGAAGCCGAACAAGCTAGTAATGTTGTTTCATTACCGGTGGCTAAGGCAGCTGTTGAAGCTAAAAACGATCAACAAGCGACGCAAGCACAAGCGGCTTCTCAGGCGCAACAGGCGAGAATTCAGCCGCAAGAAATGATTAAAGTGCCAGCTGAACTGCTAGATGGTTTGGTTAACTTGGCAGGTGAAACCTCCATTAGTCGTGGTCGACTTGAAAACCAGGTGACCGATTTCTCTTATACTCTAGAAGAGATGGACTCCACACTTGATCGTCTTAAAGACCAGCTACGTCGTTTAGATATCGAAACCGAAGCCCAGGTATTGTTCCGCCGTGAGCAACAGGGCCCTGACTACGAAGACTTCGATCCATTAGAGATGGACCGTTACTCTCAGTTACAGCAATTGTCTCGTTCATTAGTGGAATCTGCATCGGATTTAATCGATATCAAAGCCACGCTATTAAACAAAACCAAAGACGCTGAAACCTTATTGCTTCAACAATCCCGCGTTAACACCGAGCTGCAAGAAGGTTTGATGAAAACACGCATGGTGCCATTCAGTCGATTGGTTCCACGTCTGCGTCGTATCGTACGTCAAGTTGGCCAAGAGCTTGGTAAGCAAGTTGAGTTACACGTCAGTAACGCCGAAGGTGAAATGGATAGAAGCGTACTTGAACGCCTAATTTCACCACTAGAGCATATGCTACGTAACGCAGTTGACCATGGTCTTGAAAGCCAAGATAAGCGTTTGGCGACTGGCAAATCGGAAACCGGTAATATTTATTTAGACCTTTCCCGTGATGGTGGTGATGTTGTATTGCGCCTTGCTGATGACGGTGCGGGTGTGAATTTAGAAGCGGTGCGCAACAAAGCCATTGAGCGTGGTTTATTGGATGCCAGCGCCAAGTTGCCAGACCAAGAAATTTTGCAATTCATCCTACAAGCAGGTTTTAGTACCGCTGAAAAAGTCACCCAGATCTCTGGTCGTGGTGTGGGCATGGACGTTGTAAACAGCGAAATCAAACAAGTGGGCGGTACGGTTGTTATCGACTCACAGCAAGGTAAAGGCACTGAGTTTGTCATTCGCTTACCGTTCACCGTATCGGTTAACCGCGCATTGATGACCAAGGTGGGCGAAGCATTATTTGCCATTCCGCTAAACAGTATCGAAGGTATTGTGCGCATCAGCGCGAAAAATCTACTCGAGCTGTATAAACAAGATAAACCGGTTTATCACTATGGCGGTCGTGAGTATCAATTAGAATACCTGGGTAATTTATTACGCGATGAAAACATCGTGCGCCTTGCTGATAACAACACACCGATGCCTGTTGTATTGGTGCGTGGTTCTCAGCCTGCTGCAATTCAGGTGGATACGCTCATGGGTTCTCGTGAGATCGTGGTGAAAACCTTAGGGCCACAATTTAATTCAGTATTAGGTGTGTCCGGCGGCACCATTCTTGGTGACGGTAGCGTGGTTATCATTCTTGATTTGCCAAACATGATGCGTCACGTCAATAGCCTAGAATACAAACAGCATGTTGAGCTTGAGCATCAAGCTGAAGCACAACTTGAGCGGGTTGATGATGGCGTTACCTCTGTATTGGTAGTCGATGATTCCGTGACGGTACGTAAAGTAACCACGCGCTTACTTGAGCGTAACGGCATGGAAGTGCGTACCGCTAAAGACGGCATTGACGCCCTTGAAGTACTTCAAGATCATATTCCTGATGTGGTGCTTCTGGATATCGAAATGCCGCGTATGGATGGCTTCGAAGTAGCCACACAAATGCGCCACCACTCTGTGCTCAAAGATGTACCGATTATTATGATCACATCCCGTACGGGTGATAAGCATAAAGAGCGTGCCATGAGTATTGGTGTGAATGAATACCTAGGTAAGCCATTCCAAGAAGAAATCTTATTGGGTGCGATTAAAGGTATTACAGGAAAAGATCAGTGAGCGAGAGCAGCTCACTGAAATTGGCTGTCGTAGCTGAGGATTCATTGCACATCCATCGGTTACGCAGAGCCATAGAGGATTTTGGTTGTGAAGTGATTAGTTTGAGTCCAAAAACACTTGAACTAAAGGGCTTTGATTTGAGTGTCTCAGCTTGGCTTGTAGACTTACGCGAAGACGATGCCTTACTGGACGCATTTTGTGAACTCGACCAGCCTGTACTTTTAGGGTTTGAAGCAGCCCCTTCTGCGCAAACACCAGAATACCCTCGCTGGGAAAAGCGTCTCTACGCTAAGCTGAAAAACCTAATTGGCCAAGACTTCATTACTGCAGGTAATACCCAAGCGAGTATTACGGCTATCGAGCAACTTGCGCCACAATCTACTGTTATCCCTTTACCTGAAACGTTAATGGGAGATAGTGAAAATCAAGCACAAAACATATTTGTATTGGGCAGCTCTTTAGGCGGCCCTGAAGCAGTGAAAGCATTTTTGGATGCACTGCCTAATGGTTTACCGGTTGGATTTGTATACGGGCAGCACATTGATGCGCAGTTTGTTCAGGTGCTGGCACAAGTGCTTGGGCGTCATGCTCATTTTAAATTGCGTATTGCCGAGCAAGATTCAGTCATTCGTAATGGTGAGGTGCTGATCGTTCCCGCTGATAATGAAGTAGGATTTCAAGACGGCTTTGTGCAGATGTATGACCGACCTTGGCCAGGACCTTACGGTCCATCGGTTGACCAACTGATTATAAATACACTAAAAGGTTTTCCACAGGCGGGAGTCATCCTGTTTAGTGGTATGGGTAATGATGGCGCAGAAGCTGTATCGCAATTGGATTCAAACAGAACACCAGTTTGGGCCCAGAGCAGTGATACCTGCGCCAGCGCCGCAATGCCCGAAGCGTCAAGAGAAACCGGTGCGGTTAGCTTCAGTGGATCTCCGCAGCAACTTGCTCAACATCTGGTTGAACACATACACGAATTAGAAACGCAACGCTTGGTGGATACACATGCAACAATTAACAAGTGACCAGCAAACAAAAGAAGCCTTACCCTGCTTGCTCATTCCCATGCAAGGTGGCCGAATTGTTTTGCCAAACGTAACCATGGCAGAGTTGATACCTTTTCAAGCGCCTCAGCCCACTTCAGCTCAAGCGCAATGGATACTTGGTAGTATCGAATGGCGAGGCACCATGATTCCAGTCATATCATATGAAGCATTTTGTGATCAGCGCTCTGGCCCTCAAGGGCAAGACCTGCGAGTAGCGGTTGTGAACGCCCCGAATGGCGAATCAGGCGGATTGCGATTCTTTGGCTTAGTCACTCAAGGGATTCCCAGTCTTATTAAGTTAGAAGAAGCGGCTATCAAAGAAAACCAGAATTCAAATTTGTTAAAAGGGCAAAAAATGGCCGTGACCCTTGAAACTGGTCATGCCGTGATTCCAGATCTGGATATGATCGAGCAGGCTATTCTTGCTGAAAAGTGGCAGTAATCAGTTAGAAGCTATACCCAGTGTTAATCTTTGGGTGATTTACAAAAAGTGGATAGGCAAAAGCCTCTCCACTTTTTTTATGCTTCTGTATTTATATAGGCAATAAGCAAAAGGTTTGGTTGAAGGTTAACCATAATCGACCGGATCCTATTAATAATTGGCTGTTTACCCTTCGTTTAATTTAATTTTAATTAAACGTTGACTCAAAACCCTAAGTGCGTAGAATGCGCCACCTCAACAAGGCAAGCCGATTTAAATCGAAACTAACTTGTTGAATTTGAAAGAAAAAATGATGCTTAAAGCGGTTTACAAAACACTTTAAGAATTACTTTCAAAAAGAGGTTGACGCAAGTGATGATCACTGTAGAATGCGCGCCTCGCTTGAGTTAAGCCCTTCGGGATTTAAGTTAAGCAGCTTAATTTAAGGTCTTGTTTTTAAAAACAAAATTACAAATTAAGGTTGACATAGAGAAGCAGTTCTGTAGAATACGCGCCTCGCTTCGAGAGA
>NYTP01000121.1 GCA_002683575.1 Bermanella sp. | reverse complement strand
GTCAGCATAGACATCTAAAAAGACAATCTTTTCATCTGACTTAGCCTTACTTAGGGCAGATTCAAGTGTTTTTTCATCACTAATCTTTTGAAAAAAATCATGATTACTTGGCAATTTCATTGCGCTTTTACTGGCCGTATTTTCAGTATTTTTGACGTTAGAAGTGCTGGATAAAACGCTACTGTCTCCTAATACCATTTTAAACATTAAGGCGCTGGCAAAAACAAACGCCAGTAAGGCAGCGGCTTTTATTAAACGTTTTGCCGTGCTTGGAGCAGGCTCAAATGCCCCTAAGACCACCGCGTAGCCAGCGATTAATATAATCCAACCCGCCATATAGATTGATTCATGAATAAATCGGCCTAATAACCAAAGCGCCACACCGAGCAGGAGCACACCGAAGAAATACTTAACACCGTCCATCCAAGCGCCTGCTTTTGGTAAAACATACGCGCCGCTGGTACCAATGATAATAAGCGGTAAACCCATGCCCAGCCCTAGAGCAAATAACGCCATGCCACCTAAGGCCGCATCACCAGTTGTGCTGATATACAAAAGGGCACCTGCAAGCGGTGCGCTCACACAAGGGCTTACCACAACGGCACTTAATGCACCCATTAGCAAAACGCCAAATAAACTGCCGCCCGTTTGTTTTTGGTTCAGCCTGTCTAGTGGCTCTTGAATAAAGCGGGGTAAACGTAATTCAAACAGCCCAAACATAGCCAACGCCAAGATCACAAACAATGCCGCAAAAATGCTGAGCACCCAAGGCTGTTGCATGTAGATTTGAATATTAAAGCGGGCACCTAATGAGCCCACTAAAACACCGGCCAGCGCAAACGTAAGCGCCATGCCTAAAATATACACGCTGGACAAAACGAACCCACGTCTTGGTGTCAGGGATTCTTGCCCAGCAATAATACTAGAGATGATCGGCATCATTGGCAGTACACACGGGGTAAAGGTTAATCCCATGCCAAGCAGTAAAAAAGTCGCAAGAATTAAAATGATCCCCGCATTTTGTAAAAAGCCTAAAATACCGCTGGCTTTATCAAGGTCACTGTCGTCACTTGGGCTGTTAGGATTGGGTGCGGTAGCAGATTCAGCAGTTGTGTTAGCGCTAAAAGGTTGGATATCAATCACCGCGCTTTGCGGCGGATAACACAAGCCTATTGCTTGGTCACAGCCCATGTAGCGCATCTTAAGTTGTGCGGTGTTCTTTGGTAGTTTAGATAAATCCACTTGCGCAGTGGCTGAGTTAAAAAATACCGCCACTTCACCAAAAGCCGGGTCACTGATCACTTGCGCGGTTTGCAAAAATTGCGCATAAGGATACGGGGTTTTGTCCGTCAGACTGAGTTTTAATTTGTCTCGGTAAAGGTAGATATTATCAGCTAATGTAAATTCAATCGTGAGCTGTGAGTCATCTTGCTCATAGTTGAACTGCATCGCCTCGTTAGCTGGTAACGGGCCGGCTGCTTGGCTTGAAAATAAATCAGCAAAGCTTGCTTGTGAGATAAACAAACACAATAGAAAAGTGAGTAAAACGCGCATGAGCACCTTAGGTTCCAAGAATTTTTTAATCAGACCATGATGCTGCAAATAAGTGCCATTGCCCAGAGGCAATGGCGGCTTTTAATGCAAGATGTTAACTGCTGCGCGAAAGGGCTAATTCAGCCAGTGCGTTCAAGGCTTGTTTGGCGGGTGTGTCCGGCAGAATGCTAATGGCCGCTTGAGCCGCATCTACATGTTCGCGGGCCTTCTGGTTGGTGTAATCAATGGCACCGCAGGCCTGCACGATCTCAATGATTTCGGCCAGGTTTTCAGTGCCACCTTTACGAATGGCTTGGCGGATCATGTTAACTTGCGCTTCGTCGCCATTTTGCATGGTGAAAATAAGGGGCAGCGTCGGTTTGCCCTCGGCCAGATCGTCGCCTACGTTCTTACCGAGTTCTTCGGCATTGCCCACGTAATCCAGAACATCATCCACAAGCTGGAAAGCCATGCCCGTATGGTGGCCATACAAACGCAGGGCTTCTTCTTGTTCGGTGGTAGCGCCCGCTAATACGGCCCCAGACTGAGAGCTGGCCTCAAACAACATGGCGGTCTTCCCTTGAATAACCTCCATGTACTGGGCTTCACTGACATTGGGGTTTTTCACGTTCATCAACTGCATCACTTCGCCTTCGGCGATGACGCGGGTGGATTTGGACAGAATATCCATGATTTTAAGGGAGCCAAGTTCCACCATCATCTCGAACGCACGGCTATATAAGAAGTCCCCAACCAGTACGCTAGGAGCGTTGCCCCATTTAGCGTTGGCGGTGGCTTTACCACGGCGCAGGTCAGAAGTATCCACAACGTCATCGTGTAATAGGGTGGCAGTGTGTAAAAACTCGATAATGGCGGCGAGTAAGGCGTGGTCTTGCTTGTCATAGGAAAGAGACTTGCTCGCCAATAACACCAATAAAGGGCGCATGCGTTTGCCACCACTTTCAATGATGTGTTGACCGATTTTCACAACCAAGGGGACATCACTGCTGAGTTGTTCTAAGATCAGCGCGTTAACCTGCTGAAAATCCTGCTCTACAACCTGATATATGTCTTTAACTAACATGGATAAATCACTTTCCTCAAGGAGTGGCTATCCTAATGAGTGAGGCTAAAAGAGGCAAGAAAACTGGCCAAATTCACGTGCTTTTTACCGCCAAAACCCTGATTTTCCTGAGCTTAGGGCGGTTTTGTTTAATCTTTGCTTATTAATTGGCTTTACTATATAATCCGCGGCCGACTTGTAGTGCATTAATTGCACGGGTCCGCTCCCTACCATAGAGCTTCAAAGCGAGGTTCATAGAAGTAGGTGCCATTAGCCCGAAAGGGTGGCAGCCAAGCAGCAACCGAGAGACAAGCGATATTGATAGGCTTAGGCCGCAAGCTCTTTGGAGAGAAACATGTACGCAGTTATCGTAACTGGCGGTAAGCAATACCGCGTTGAAGAGGGTCAAACCCTTAAAGTTGAAAAAATTGAAACTGCAACTGGTGAAGCTATCCAATTGGATAAAGTTTTGCTAGTTGGCAACGGCGACGACGTTAAAATCGGTCAGCCTGTTGTTGAAGGCGCTAAAGTGACTGCAGAAGTCGTAGCTCATGGTCGTCACAAGAAAGTGAAAATCATCAAGTTCCGTCGTCGTAAGCACTCTATGAAGCAAATGGGCCACCGTCAGTGGTTCACTGAACTGAAAATTACTGGCATTTCTGCTTAATATTTTCAAAGAATTGAACGGCTTTCATCTATTATTAGATCAAGGCAAACACTAAATAAAAGCTCGATATATTGTTGGTGACGGTGATATATCAGTGAAGGAGAAAAGGCATGGCTCACAAAAAAGCCGGTGGTTCTACCCGTAACGGTCGCGATTCCCAGAGTAAACGCTTAGGTGTAAAAGCCTTCGGTGGTCAGTTTGTTAAAGCTGGTTCAATCATCATTCGTCAGCGTGGCACTAAAGTGCACCCAGGTGACAATGTTGGTTGTGGTAAAGACCACACTTTATTCGCGAAAGCCGATGGTTTCGTGAAGTTCGAACAAAAAGGTCGCATTTTCCGTAAGCAAGTTAGCATTGTAGCTTCTAACTAATACGGCCTTATAAGCTGCTTTCAGGCGGTTATTTGAAAGCAGTCAAAAAGCTCTGTTGCTTAGGCACAGGGCTTTTTTTAATTGCGACACGCGACTTTATCATTGCGGTTCGCAACTTTAGCTGGCCCAGCCCAAGCCAGTGATGATCATGTATCAAAACGTGTGGGCAATAATTAGATGTATGGGTTGCCCAGAGGAATAATATGAAATTCGTTGATGAAGCTTCTATCAGTGTTGAAGCGGGAAATGGCGGCAACGGTTGCTTAAGCTTTCGTCGTGAAAAATATATTCCTAAAGGCGGTCCAGACGGTGGCGATGGCGGCCACGGCGGTAGCGTATTTTTGCTTGCCGAAGAAGCCGTAAACACACTCGTCGATTATCGTTATGTGCGTCGCTACAAAGCCGAAAACGGTGAAGGCGGCATGGGCCGTGAAATGAGCGGCAAGCAAGGCGAAGACACCTTCCTTAAAGTACCCGTAGGTACCACAGTCATCGACGAAGATACATTAGAAGTACTAGGTGACTTGACCGAACCCGGTGCCACATTAAAAGTGGCCGAAGGCGGCGTGCGTGGCCTAGGTAATATTCACTTTAAAAGCTCTGTGAATCGTGCCCCGCGTCAAACCACTAAGGGCACACCCGGTGAAAGCCGTAACCTCAAACTAGAAATGAAAGTACTGGCCGATGTGGGCCTACTCGGTTTACCTAATGCCGGTAAATCTACTTTTATTCGTGCGGTATCAGCAGCCAAACCAAAAGTAGCCGACTACCCATTTACCACCATGGTACCTAACCTAGGTGTGGTGAGTGTGGCGAAACATAAAAGCTTTGTGGTGGCGGATATTCCTGGTTTGATTGAAGGCGCATCTGAAGGCGCTGGCCTAGGTATTCGTTTTCTTAAGCACTTGGTGCGTACCCGTATCTTGCTGCACATTGTGGATATGAACCCGTTTGATGAATCCACGCCCGCTGAAAACGCAAAAGTGATCGTCAACGAGCTTGAAAAATTCTCGCCAGAACTGGTGAATCGTGAGCGTTGGTTGCTACTAAACAAATTAGATTTAGTACCAGAAGATGAGCGCGAGCAGCGCTGCCAAGATGTGATTGACGCCCTAAACTGGACAGGCCCGGTTTATAAAATCAGCGCTATCAGCAAAGAAGGCACACAGCAAATTAGCTTCGACATCATGAGCTTCTTAGATGAACGCGCCGAAGCGGCCATTGAAAACCCAGAGCTACTGGTTGAAGAAGCCGAGCACCGTAAATTGGTTGAAGATGAAGCCCGTGAACGTATGGAAGAATTGTCTGAGCGTCGTAACGAACACCGTGCTGCGCGTAAAGCTGCCAAGCTTGCCGCCAAAGAAGGTGACCTAGATGACGATGACGACGAAAACGGTGACGGCCCAGAGTTCATTTACACCTACGAATAAATCGAGTCTAGCGACTAGAATCGGTCGCGGGGTGCATGACCCGCGAAGCTTGTAACTCATCGAATTTATACCTGTAGGAGGGTGCCCCGCGCCCGAAAAAACGAATTAAAAACTGTATGAGCGGGCCTGCTCGCGAAAAAGAATTAAATAACTGTTGCCTACATGGATGTAGGTACATAGCTTGCGTCAGGAACCAGCAAGCTTGACGAGTGAACCTCGTGCCCGATAAAGCAAAAAATCCATTTATAGCCCGCCTTTAATGAATTAACATTAGCCCCACTTAATATCAGATAAAAACCACAAACATGTCCAGAGAAGCACTAACCAGCGCCAAACGCATCGTCATTAAAATCGGCAGCGCATTGCTTACCAACGATGGCGCGGGTCTAGACAAACAAGGCATCGCAAACTGGGTTGACCAAATCGCCGCCCTTAAACAGCAAGGTGTCGAAGTGATCCTTGTATCATCTGGCTCAGTAGCTGAAGGCATTACACGCCTAGGTTGGAAGAAACGCCCAAGCGCTTTGCACGAACTACAAGCCGCCGCCGCCGTTGGTCAAATGGGCTTAGTGCAATGTTATGAAAGCAACTTTGCTCGTCATGAATACCTCACCGCCCAGGTATTATTAACCCACGCCGACTTAAGTAACCGTAACCGTTACCTAAACGCGCGCTCGGCTATTCGCACGTTAATTGATTTAGGTGTGGTGCCCATCATCAATGAAAATGACACCGTCATAACAGACGAAATTCGCTTTGGCGATAACGACACCCTAGGTGCCTTAGTGGCCAATTTAATAGAGGCGGATGCGTTAATCATACTCACCGACCAAGACGGCTTATTCACTGCCGACCCTCGCATGGATAAAAACGCCACGTTAATTGAAAGCGCCCGCGCAGAAGACCCAATGATACAAGCCATGGCCGGTGACGGCGGCGCATTAGGGCGCGGCGGCATGATCACCAAAGTACGCGCTGGCCGATTAGCCGCACGCAGCGGTGCATGCTCCGTGATAGTGGGTGGGCGAATTGAAAACGTTTTAACTCGGCTTTACCAAGGAGAAAGCCTAGGTACGCTATTAATTAGCGACCAAGAGCCCATGGCCGCGCGCAAACAATGGATCGCAGGGCATTTACAAACACGCGGTGAAATCACATTAGATGATGGTGCTGTAAAAGCATTAACCCAAGGCGGTAAAAGTTTGTTGCCAGTGGGTGCGGTAGAAGTAAGTGGTCACTTTGGTCGTGGTGAAGTAGTCGCCTGTGTGAATCAAGTTGGGCAAATCATCGCCAAAGGCTTAAGTAACTACAGCGCATTAGAAACACAAAAAATCCTTAAAAAAGACAGCAAGGATATCGAGAAAATACTGGGTTACATGGATGAGCCAGAGTTGATTCACCGCGATAACCTGGTATTGGTTTAGCTATTTAAGCTAACTCGCAATTATTTTGTTGGGCAGTGCCCGGCCTACATGGTTAGGTTGTTTCATAAAGCGAACTTCACTGAAGTTCGCTTTTTTTGTGTCTGTAGAAGTAGGCCAAAGACGTTGCTGGGGATTTAGTGAATCCAGCAAAGTAGGATGGGTTAGACGTGAGTCCAACGAACTTCGTAACCCATCAATGGTGTGATTTAAAACGATGGGTTACGGTTCTCGCTGCGCTCAAACCTAACCACATCCTACTGTGTGTATATCAAAAACAACCCACCCGTCATCCCGGTTTCGAGGAACGAGAAACCGGAGTTCACGCATAATCAAAGCAATCGCCAATAAGATTAGATCCCCGATAAAAGCATTCGAGGACAATGGGGTAAGTGCTCTGCGTCAGATAAAACCACTCAATTAGATTAAATATCACACAAAATAAGAGATTTAACATGGTTAAATTTGTACGGCAATTAATCAGTTTTTCAATTTACGCGATAACAATTATTACCTGCCTAAAATTTAAACGACATCATTCTCTAGTGCGAATTTTGTCACAAAAAATTCACTTTTTGTTTGAAAAACAAACACTTTATCTTTGCCGTCTAACCCAAAGTGCACAAACGTTGTGCGTTTAAAATTTTCTCTTTTCAAAAAAATAGTGCGGTAAGTATAAAATTGTTTAATTTTTACACGTTGTTGTAAGCATTCTCCTACACGGTTATAGGGTAATTAATTAATATGCTAAAACTGTTGTAGATTTGTAACGTTTTAATTTGAAGTGTAACTTTTTGAAACTATAATGCCAGCCTTCAAAATTTATGGAATTTGCGATTAAGGAAGTTTTCGCACTCTCTTCTCAAGCATTTACATAAATCAATATTGTGAAAGATCGATTTAACTCGTTGTTTATAAAACAACCAAGGATCCACAGTGGCTCGCGCTTCTCTACAAATTATGAGAGATACCGTTCATGCATTATTAATGCGCGAGCTTAAAACCCGTTTTGGTTCATCTAAGCTTGGGTACTTTTGGGCAATTGCTGAGCCTGTTGCTCAAGCGTCAATTCTTGCCATTATTATGACAATAATAGGTAAAAGTAGTTTAGCAGGTGTGCCGGTTGCACTTTTTTTAATCTCCGGCGTTATGCCGTTTAAAGCGTTTAGCAAAACCGTAACTCAGTTGTCTAACGGAATCTCTTCCAACACTGCTTTATTTGCTTATCGCCAAGTAAGCCCCATAGACCCAATACTCACACGTGTGATTATAGAGTTAGTCACCTTTTTTATTGTTTACATTATTTTGTTAAGTGTCATGGCCTGGTTGGGGTTAGATGTTTGGCCACAAGATTTATTAGCGCTTATCGCTGCATCATTATTACTTGTATCTTTAGGGGTTGGTATTGCTTTGTGT
>NYTP01000120.1 GCA_002683575.1 Bermanella sp. | reverse complement strand
TTGGTGATTTCAAAGCATATTGTTAACCATATGCAAGGTGAAATTGGCTTAACTAGCCAGCAAGGTGCCGGTTCGCAATTTTGGTTCACCGGTCAGTTCCAGCCCTGTGAAGTAGAAGCAGAGGAATGGGATGATGCTCCTTGGTATGGCAAGACGGCTTATATCTTTAATCAATTTGATACCACCAGCCAAGTACTTCGTCATCAGCTCAGTGCCATTGGTTTTAATGTTAAAAACTTCAATAGCTTAAAAGCACTGTTTGAAGAGCAGGTTTCGCATCAAGCCGATGTCTGTTTAATAGAAACCGGCTCTGATAGTGATTGCCATATGATTGAGCAAATCCAAAGAAGCTGTCAGGTCATTTCTTTACTGAGTTGTAATGAAAGTCATGGTTTACAAATACTCAAGCAGCTGAACCTAGATCAACGCTTGGTATGCCCTGTTTCCACTCGCCGAATTGTGCATCTAATGCATGATATTTTTAGTGATCAAGTGCAATCGAATCTTAATTTTCTTGATCAAGAACAAGCCCCTGTTAAAATTTTAGCGGTGGATGACAATCAACCCAACCTTGAATTATTAAGTACTTGGCTGGGGGATTTAAGTGTTGAGGTGGTGTGTGCCAGTGGTGGCTTGCAGGCCGTTGAATTTGCAAACCATGAACACTTCGATCTGATTTTCATGGACATTCAAATGCCAGATCTTGATGGTTTATCTGCCACCCAGAAAATCCGCCTTCAAGCAAATAATAGTCACACGCCCATTATTGCCCTAACCGCCCATGCATTGCCGACTGAGCGTAAACACCTTTTGCAGAATGGTTTTGATGACTACCTCACTAAACCCATTAATGAAGAACAACTTGTACATGCATTAATGAAATGGACCGCTTATCAAGGTTATGGCTTTAATAAGCCTCGGCGCATTATTAAACAAACCCCAGTATTAGCGCCCCAAGACAATGCGGTTATTGATTGGCAGCAAAGCTTAACCCTTGCTGGTGGTAAAGAGGAGCTTGCCCATAAAATGCTGGCCGGATTAATAAAAGAAGTAAAAGCACTTTTACCTTTAATACAAAACGCTAGCAAAGATGAGTTAATTGAGCCGGTTCATAAATTACATGGCCTATGTAAATACGTGGGGGCTGAGCATCTACGCCACTGCGTGGAAGGGGCTGAGCTGTGTCTGAAAACCCACTGCGAGCAATGGCCGCAGTATCAGACTGAGTTGCTCATTGCCATTGAAGAAGTACTGCATTGGCAAGAACAAAACCTACCGGATTTTTCTATTGAAGGGGAACCGGTTTAAACTGAATTTTTTGAGATTCAAACCCTTTTATACAATACAACAAAACGCCACACAGTAGTGGCGTTCATCACTTAAACTCAACAGAACCTTTTCACCACCCAGCGCAATGAGCACCTCCCGTGCCTGACCGGTTAACACAACTTGTGGTACGCCACTGGGCAGGCTCACCACTTCCATGTTCTGCCAGCCAACCCCTTTTGCAATACCGGTGCCCAAGGCCTTGGCAATGGCTTCTTTTGCGCTCCAGCGTTTTGCTAAAAAAGACATGGAGACCTGTTCATCTTCAATGCTATTAAAACGGGCGATTTCACTGGGTGTTAGAATTCTCTCAACCAGTTTCACCCCCTGCCTTTCATAAACATTTTTTAAACGCGCAATTTCTAAGATATCGGTGCCAATAGCAATGGTCATGATAAAGCCTTGATGCTTACATTCTTACCCACGAGATGCCGTATCAATTAACTCGCGCATTTCTTTTACAGCCTGTTTAAGACCCACAAACACCGCATGAGCCATCATACTGTGGCCGATATTTAATTCATTAATGCCTTCGATGGCAGCAATGGCTTGCGTGTTATGATAATGCAAGCCATGACCTGCGTTAACAATCAAACCCTGACTTAAACCGTAAGCCACACCTTGTTTGATTTTTTCTAAGTGGATTTGCTGCTGCTCTTGAGTTTCTGCATCGGCGTAGTGACCGGTGTGAATTTCAATAACAGGAGCACCACAGCGCACCGCGGCATCAATTTGTTTTTCATCGGCATCAATAAACAACGACACTTCTGAACCGATTTTTGCTAAACGATCGCACGCAGATTTAATAGCCGCCTCATTGGCAATGACATTTAGCCCGCCTTCTGTGGTGAGTTCTTCACGCTTTTCCGGTACCAAACATACCGCATGGGGTTTCACTTGTTCAGCAATGCCCACCATTTCATCAGTGACTGCCATTTCTAAATTCATGCGTGTGTTGAGCATGTCACGTAGCATAAATACATCGCGGTCTTGTATGTGGCGACGATCTTCACGCAAGTGCAAGGTAATGCCATCCGCGCCCGCTTCTTCTGCCGCCAACGCACCATATACTGGATCAGGATAACGGGTACCTCGAGCCTGACGCAGTGTGGCGATATGATCGATGTTGACGCCCAGTAATACACGCTGGCTTTTCATAAGGATTCCTATTTAAGATGTTTATACTGTTTCAATAATTCACGAGCTTGAATGGGTTTATAACCAATTATAGGTCTCAATGCCAAGCGCAGTAATCGTTTACACATCTTTAATGTGCTAGGGTGGGATAAATCCCCTTGGGCAAGGTAATGAAGGTCTTGACCATAAAAACAATTATTAGGGTTTTTAGCCGCATAGATATGACTGACCCGCGACATACCCTGTTCCACAAAAAAACCATAGTGGCTGTCAGCTTCAACGAGATCAGCGGTTTTAAAGTCCATATCCCATTCATAACTTTGCCCCATGTGCTCGAGCAACGTGACTTCAAACGATCTTAGGGCTAACTCTAAGTGCGCCGTTTGTAAGCTTTGTAAAGCGCCCTCGTATGCGTCATACAGAAACTCAGCTTCTACTTCAGCTTCACTGCGTAAGGCACGCAAAATCACCTCATTCACATAGAACCCGCTAAAAAGCGCATCCCCTGTTAACGCTAAAGGCAAACTTTGACTTTCGTACTTATCGAGATTTTTGAGCCCTGAATCACCGTGAAAAAAAATTTGATACTGAGTAAATGGCTGCAATGCTTGGCCTTTACTCATGCTTTTTCTTACGCCGCGGGCAATGCATCGGATCAGCCCAAAATCCGGCGTGAAGAAATCCACCATGGCACTGGTTTCACGGTAAGGCCGAGAATGAAGAACATAGGCGGATTGCTTGATCATAGACTGTGAATTTTCCGCATGATCGATAAGAGGCGAGCATTTAATTATTATTGTAAAAATAAGGCCTACAAACGATGTGTAAGCCTCAGGTCAATCGTGATGGTTAATCGAGGTCGTTATAACCCAAGGATTTTAATGCACGTTCATCATCAGCCCAACCACCTTTCACTTTTACCCAGGTGTTAAGCATCACTTTGCTGTCGAACATTTTTTCCATATCTAGGCGAGCGTCCGTACCAATTTGCTTGATACGCTCCCCTTTATCACCAATCAGGATTTTTTTCTGGCCCTCACGTTCAACCAAAATTAGAGCGTGAATGGTAATGATACGACCGTCATCTTCAAACTTTTCGATTTCAACCGTCATGGAGTAAGGCAACTCATCACCCAGTTGACGCATAATTTTCTCACGTACAAGCTCAGCCGCTAGAAAGCGCACACTGCGATCGGTGAACTGATCTTTATCATAAAAGTGCATACCTTCAGGAATATACTTAGCAATGCTTTTTTCTAACGCTTCAACATTGTTACCCAGCTTAGCACTCACGGGCACCACTTCTAAGAAATTCATTTTCTTAGACACTTCCTCTAAATGAGGCAATAAAGTGGATTTATCCGCCAGATGGTCAACCTTGTTAATCACAAGGATGCACGGCACATTGGCCCCCATGATTTTCTGCAAAACCACCTCGTCTTCTGGCATCCATTTAGTGCGATCCACAACAAACACGACTAAATCCACATCTTTAATGGCGTTTGATGCCACTTTATTGATGTAGCGGTTTAACGCTTTTTCACTATAGCCTTCATGAAGTCCGGGCGTGTCCACATAGATAGCTTGGACATCATCAGTGGTTTTCATTCCTAAAATCTGGTGACGCGTGGTTTGCGGTTTACGCGAAGTAATGCTGAGCTTTTGGCCAAGGATACGGTTAAGTAACGTAGATTTGCCCACATTAGGACGGCCAACAATGGCGATATAGCCACACTTCTCGCTCATGACTCTACTCCTAATGCTTTGAGTGCTTTATTTGCTGCGTTCTGCTCAGCAATACGACGGCTGCTACCAATACCCAAGGTAACGTCTGCAAGCGCCTCAACACGGCAGCTCACTTTAAATTTTTGATCATGGGCCTGGCCAAATACTTCAATTACTTCGTACTTAGGTAAACGGCTTTGACTCTTTTGCAGATGCTCTTGCAAGCGCGTTTTAGAATCTTTTTGCACGCCATCCATTTTTAGCTGGGTTAGACGTTCACCATACCAAGCATGGATTCGCTCAGTAACCACATCCATACCGGCGTCTAAATAGATAGCACCTATGATGGCTTCGATAGCATCGGCCAAAATGGATTCGCGATTAAAGCCCCCACTTTTTAATTCACCAGAGCCTAATACCAGGAATTCGCCAAGATCAAAATCACGGCCCAGCTCTGCAAGTGTGGTGCCTCGCACTAAACCGGCACGTAAGCGGCTTAACTTGCCTTCTTTAGCATCGGGGAATTTTTGAAACAGGGCTTCTGCCACCACGAAATTAACGATGGAGTCCCCAAGGAATTCCAAACGTTCGTTATTCGTACCGCCTTTACTGCGGTGGGTAAGCGCTAAATCAATTAGGCTTTGATCTTTGAAATCGTAGCCAATTCGCTGGCTGAGCTTTTTTAAAGGATTATTCACTGAAATCTATATAATGGTTAAAGGTGGCGACAAGTTCGATATTTGATACTAGCGGGACTCGACGCTCATATTCCATATCAATAATAATATTAGAGCCTTGCCCTGTAAGTTCAACAAATTGTGTTAATTCACTTACGTCATTAATGCCAAAACGCTTTTCAATCATCTCTTGAATTTGCGAGTTGGAATATTCATTTTTGGCAACGTCTTCTTTTAAGTTTTCAAAAACAGTTTCAACTGCCCAATTTTGGGTATACAGAGGGAATACCTTCAATAAGGTAAAAAAGCCGAAAAAACATAATACGATGACAATCAGAATAAAGATGCCACTGGAGCCTTGCTGTTTTTTCATGTTTTTTACCTTATTGTTGTTTTTGATTTATCAATGGATAGCTTAGCTATCCACTGACAATACGGCATGGAACGCAGACTGCGGTACTTCAACGTTACCTACCTGCTTCATGCGTTTTTTACCTTCTTTCTGCTTCTGTAGCAGTTTTTTCTTACGGCTAACGTCACCGCCGTAACATTTTGCTGTTACGTTTTTACGAAGCGCTTTCACCGTTGAACGTGAAACCACCTGGTTACCGATAGCAGACTGAATGGCAACATCAAACATTTGACGAGGAATGAGCTCTGCTAACTTTTCACATAATGAACGACCGTAGCTGCGCGTTTTATCACGGTGAATAATTACCGCCAGTGCATCCACACGCTCACCATTGATCAGTATATCCATACGCACAAGAGGCGCTGCTTGGAAATGAGTGAAGCCGTAATCTAAAGAGGCGTAACCTTTACTGACCGATTTCAAACGGTCAAAGAAGTCACCTACTACTTCACTCATAGGCATATCATACTTCAATGCCACTTGCGTGCCTGTGAAGTTCATATCCTTTTGCATACCGCGTTTTTCAACACACAAGGTAATCACATTACCCACGAGTTCTTTTGGTACTAGGATGCTCGCTTCACACATGGGTTCACGCATCTCAGAGATACGACTAGGGTCAGGTAGTTTAGATGGGTTCGCCACCTCAATGATATCGCCATTATTCATGGCAAGTTCATACACTACTGTCGGCGCAGTTGTAATGAGGTCAAGGTTGTATTCTCGCTCTAAGCGTTCCTGAATAATTTCCATGTGCAATAAGCCAAGGAAACCACAGCGGTAACCTAAACCCAGTGCGTCAGATGATTCAGGCTCAAAGAACAATGACGCATCGTTAAGCGAAAGCTTATCAAGGGCATCACGGAAATCTTCATACTGATCAGACGAAACCGGGAATAATCCTGCGTATACCTGCGGCTTCACCTTGGTAAAACCAGGAAGTGCAGTCACTTCATCTGCTTTCTTACTGTGCACAATGGTATCGCCCACGGGTGCGCCATGGATGTCTTTTATACCCGCACAAATAAAACCTACTTCACCGGCTTTAAGTTCGTTAGTCACGAGACGCTTAGGTGTGAAGATACCAACTGAATCCGCGTACCAGTCACGACCTGTTGTTTTAACGCGAATCTTGTCACCTTTTTTCAAGGTGCCATTCATTACTCGAACAAGCGAGACAACCCCTAGGTAGCTATCGAACCATGAGTCAATGATCAAGGCTTGTAGTTCACCTTCAAGCTCACCTTGTGGCGGCGGAATACGGTGAATCATGTCTTCTAGTACATCTTCAATACCTAAGCCACTCTTTGCACTACAACGCACGGCTTCTGTGGCATCGATACCAATAATGTCTTCAATTTCTTGGCTGACTTTATCTGGGTCAGCTTGAGGTAAATCCATTTTGTTTAATACAGGCACCACTTCAAGATCTTGCTCAATGGCCGTATAGCAGTTCGCCACAGACTGAGCTTCTACGCCCTGAGCCGCGTCAACCACAAGCAATGCACCTTCACATGCCGCTAGGGAGCGCGATACTTCATAGCTGAAGTCCACGTGTCCTGGGGTATCAATGAAGTTTAATTGATAGATTTTTCCGTCGCGGGCCTGATATTTCAGGGTTACGCTTTGGGCCTTAATCGTGATGCCACGCTCGCGTTCGATATCCATACTATCGAGAACCTGAGCCTGCATTTCACGGGCAGTCAGACCTTCACAGTGGGAAATAAAGCGGTCAGCCAAGGTTGATTTACCATGGTCGATGTGGGCAATGATTGAAAAGTTACGAATGTGATCCAGATTACTCACGTAGAGACAAACCTAATAGGTGAAAATTGCCGCAATTTTACACGAATAACGCACCATCGCATAGGCGATTAAGACGCTAGATACTTGAATAGACTGGGTTTTACACGGATTTAAGAGGGTGCTGCCACCGCACACAGGCGATGGCAGCTAGCATTATTTAGAAAAGCACTAGTCATTCACCCTTAAGGTGATGAACATAGGGGTGCCACGACGAACAATTTGCATGGGCACATAACGCCCACTGGGTACTTGTTTGACCACCCGTTCGAAGTCGTCGACATCACGTATGATTTCACTGAAGATCATGGTAATGACATCACCATTGATTAATCCAGCATTCGCTCCAGGCCCTTGACTCACTGACTTAACAAGTACGCCTTGGGTGTCAAACTGCTTTTTCTGGGAAGCGGTTAATCCAATCACTTCGATGCCCAAACGATTAATTTGTCGACTTTGTTGAGGCATGCGGTTACTAGCAAGTATATTATCGTCTTGTGGTAGCTCACCAATAATCACACTTAAACGCTTTGATTTACCATTACGAATCACTTTTAAATGGCTTTTAGTACCGGGCCTCACACGTCCCACAAGGTGAGGTAAATCACTGCTAAGCACCACATCACTACCATTAAACTCGGTTATGATATCACCCGATTGCAAGCCTGCTGCCGCCGCAGGGCCATTTTGTACCACCTGACTTACCAAAGCACCTGCGGCTTTTGATAGACCAAACGATTCCGCTAGGTTTTTATCCACTTCTTGTATGGCAACCCCTAACCAACCGCGAGAAACCACGCCATTTTCTTTGAGCTGGGAGACTACTTCCATGGCCACATTCATAGGAATAGCGAAACTCAATCCCATAAAGCCACCACTTCGAGTATAAATCTGGGAGTTAATCCCCACCACCTCACCCTCTAGGTTAAACAAAGGGCCGCCAGAGTTACCTGGGTTAATGGCCACATCGGTTTGAATAAACGGCACATAATTTTCATTGGGAAGGCTGCGCCCTTTCGCACTGACAATCCCGGCTGTTACTGAATAATCAAAACCAAATGGGCTACCAATCGCCACCACCCACTCACCGACTTTTAATTTTTCACTGTTGCCCACTTCCACAGTGGGTAGGTTATTTGCTTCAACTTTCAACAAAGCCAAATCGGAACTTGGGTCATAACCTATTAATTTTGCTTCAAGCTCTCGACGGTCGTTGAGCCTGACAAAAATATGGTCCGCCCCTTCTATTACATGATTGTTCGTTAATACATAACCATCTTTACTCACGATAAAGCCGGAACCTAGAGAAGCTCGCTCTTGGCTGTGCCCGCGAGGATTGCCTCTGGGCTGCTGAGGAATAAAATGGCGGAGGAAATCAGGAATATTTTGCGGAATGTCCATTTGCCCGCCAAAGCGGCCTGATGGCTTTTGCGTGGTACTGATATTCACCACTGCAGGACTGGCTTGCTCCACCAGGTCCGTAAAATCAGGAAGCTGCGAAAACGCTTGAGCAGAGATAAATAAAAGGCAAAAGCACAGTAGTTGCTTCATTCATAAACTCCATTACAGTGAAAACAATTTTTTAATACACACTTTTAGAAATAGCTTGGCTAGATTATTGAATCTCACACATAGGTATGTGAGCCTCAACAGTTTGTGCCTTTCGCATTAATTTGGGGTGCCATTGGGAGAATTTCAAGCTTTTAGAGTGACTGTTTACCCAGACAAACCCAAGCACCATTGCAATAAATGCCAACAGCACGGCGATCTTTTCTTCCACACCCAATAAGCTTGAAACCATTGCCACAGCCATCATGGCCATGAGTGGAATACCGTACATCAATAAAGATGAGCGTAGAATAGCCTGCTCAGGTACACCAATAATCACCTGGTCATTTTCGTGCACATCCAAGTCATTACGGTCCACTGGCAAGTCAATCTGCTTTTGGCCAACCTTTGCAAGTAAGCTATGCCCGCACCCTTTTTGCGCCTGACATGAGCCACAAGCACTCTTAGCGATGGCCTGAACCCAGACAACATCGCCCTCTACTTTAAGTACTCGTGCAGACTCTTCAACCATGTCTCATTACCCTAGCCATCAATAAAACAGGGGTTTTACAGCAGCTCAACACTTTGTGCAATACGCTGAGCCGTCGCCGCAGGGATCTCCCCCACAACCGTTATTCTATGGGTCAGGCCATGCCATTGTTTATGCTGTACCGCCAGTACCGTAGGACCGGATTGAGCAGTGCCTTCATCCAATGCCTTTTCAACTTGTTCAACGTATACGGAGAACATCACGATACCATCGCTGTATATGCGTCTAGCAGACATTTTAGGCGCATAACCTGTGGCCGCTTCATCTTCAAACCCACTGGGAATCCAATTTAAACGCCACTCTAGAACATCTTTTTGTGTGGTTTTAAGCACTTCTGCAGTGTCTGCTTCGGTTAAAATCACCCCTTTTGTTCTTGGCTCAAACCGAGCTTTAACAAACTCTTTTTTGGGCATGAAATAACTAAATTGATAACGCTCCAAAACTTGCCCTTTGCGCGACACTAGCTCTGTGCGTAAAGGTACAGTGGTTTCCTGGTCCAACCACAATTGGTAAAAGTGACGGCTAGCGTCTTTAGGCACCAATTGAACCCCTTCAACTAAGCGACCTGCAATGCGCTGTTTACCCAGGCTTCGAAAGTCGTACGCCTTACTCAACTGACGAGTACTGCCCAGCTCTTTATTACCAAACGGAGAACTGCCTTGTTGCTGAACTTGCTCAACGGACTGATCAGGATGAATACAGTATAACGCCTCACCTCGACGAATCACTTCACGGGTCGGCCCATCAAGATGCAGCAGTCTCTCCCAGATGGCTCCCTCATAGGTGCCATGAACAATTTCAACGCTTTGCGTTTGATTGCCCGCTTGATGTATGAAAATCCCCTCATACATCGCGTAAGGGGCACGTTCAAGCATGTCTTCATACATGGATTGAGCGGTAGGTGATGCTGCCGGCGCATCGTCAGCATGAGCAAACCAAGTGACGGCGAGCATGCATAATGTAACGGTCCAACGCAGCATTATTTTTCCTTGCTTGTCTCGAAGTTAACCACTCGTGCAAATGGCATAGCAGTACGACCCTGACCAATGGCACTGTCTTGAGCATGTTGTTTAAGATAACTGTTTAGGCGCTCCTGAGCTTGCTGTAACTCTTGCTCATTCACACCGTCAATGGCATCAGGGCTTTGGGCAATCATACTTGGACTACGGAACGTGCTGACATCTGGCTTAACGATTTCAACCTTAGATTTATTCGCCAATTGCGCGTCGAATGCAGGCTGCTCATTAAGTGGATTGAATCGGGCACCAATGACCACGGCAAACGCCACAGAAGCAGCAACCGACATACCAGCAAAGGCCTTGAACCAGGGCTTTTGTGTGGTCTGTTGACTTGTGGGCTCTTGATCAAGGGCTTCACTTACCGCCGCACTGATATCCATTGCAGCAAACACACTGCTATCGCCTTTAATGGCATCGCGTGCAAGGTGGTAACGTGCCCACTGCGCTTTCATAGCTGGATCACTATCAACATCATTAAGCAAGCGGCGCATGCTTAATTCATCTAGCTCACCATCCATTAATGCGGACAAGGATTCGGTTTGTTTTTCACTCATAGTCACCTCTCGCCTTAACAGGCTGTTAAAACTCATTTATGTCTCTTGCTACTTTTGCAAGATGTTGGTTATAAACGTTTTTCAACGCCTGTTATGCACTCTTGGTATGATCCAATAATGGCGCCATCGCTTTATCAATGGCTTCCCTTGCACGAAATATTCGTGAACGCACGGTGCCAATTGGGCACTGCATGACTTCACCAATATCTTCATAACTCAAGCCTTCTAACTCACGCAGGCGGATAGCCGTACGCAACTCTTCAGGTAGTTTTTCCATGGCAGCAAACACCACAGTATTTAGTTCATCGCGCGCCAGAATCTGATCTGGTGTCGCAATATCCTTTAGAGAGGCCGCATGGGCATAATGTTCCGCGTCATCCACATCAACATCTTGCGCGGGCGGCCTGCGCCCCTGACTGACTAAATGATTTTTGGCTGTATTGACCGCAATGCGATACAACCACGTATAAAACTGACTATCCCCGCGAAAGTTTTTTAATGCTCGATAAGCTTTAATAAAGGCCTCTTGCGCCACATCCTGAACTTCACTGGAATCATTAATGTAGCGTGAAATCAGCGACATAATTTTATGCTGATATTTAAGCACCAGTAGATCAAACGCCCGTTTGTCTCCCTTTTGTACTCTTTGCACCAGTTGTTGGTCTGAATCCTGTTGCGACATTGCTCCCCCGCGTGCCGAACACGCTTTTAACTTTCACCTCTGTATTATCATTATTGAGGCGGGTACCACTGGTTAATATTGACAATGGTGAAATTAGAATGAGCTTGTCATTAAAAGTTCAACCAAAGGCGAAAAATATTCCTATTTGAACACACTCTAGGTGTAAAATCCGGCCCTCAGAGCTCAGTTTACTTCTTAAATGCCCTGCTTATCAGTATAGTGAAGGCGAAAAATGTCACAGGAATTAGTTATGGATCAGCGACAGGTATTTGATGTTTTAGTCATTGGCAGCGGCGCAGCCGGATTGACTGTGGCATTAAATGTGGCTGATAACGCAAAAGTTGCCGTTCTCAGTAAAGATAAATTAGACAGCGGCAGCACTCGCTGGGCCCAAGGCGGTATTGCCGCTGTATTGGACAGTGATGACAGCATAAAAGCGCATGTAGCCGATACACTGGATGCTGGTGCGGGGTTATGCAGCTACAACGCCGTACGACACACAGTCGAAAACAGTACTGACGCCATCAAATGGTTAATAGAGCAACAGGTACAATTCAGCAAAGACAGCAATGACGAATACCACCTAACCAAAGAAGGTGGCCACAGTCATCGTCGTATTATTCATGCCGCTGATGCCACAGGCGTCGCGGTGAGCGAAGCGCTAGTTGGCCAAGCGCTGGCCCACAAAAATATCAGTTTATTTGAGCATCGAGTGGCCATTGATGTGATCTCCTGTGAGAAATTTAAAATACCCGGCAAAGGCGTCGCTGGGGCTTATGTACTCAATGAAGATACCGGTCATGTAGAAACCTTCCGCGCCCGTACGGTTGTCATTGCTTCCGGTGGGGCCAGTAAATCTTACTTGTATACCAGCAACCCTGACGGCACATCAGGCGATGGTATCGCTATGGCATGGCGTGCAGGTTGTCGTGTAGCGAATATGGAATTCAATCAATTTCACCCCACTTGCTTATATCACCCGCAAGCCAAAAACTTCTTAATCACTGAAGCGGTACGCGGTGAAGGCGGTCACTTGAAATTGCCTAATGGCGAGCGCTTCATGCACAAATTTGATGAGCGTGCTGAATTAGCCCCTCGAGATATTGTGGCCCGCGCCATCGACCACGAAATGAAACGCTTGGGCGCAGACTGTTTGTACTTAGATATTTCTCATAAACCAAAAGCTTTCATTCTTGAACATTTCCCAAACATTTATGAGCGTTGCCTTGAATACGGCATCGACATGAGCAAGCAACCCATCCCAGTAGTACCGGCTGCCCACTACACGTGCGGTGGCATTGTCACAGACCAAAGTGGTCGCACCGATGTGCCAAACCTGTATGCCGTGGGTGAAAGTGCGCACACTGGTTTGCACGGTGCTAATCGCTTAGCCAGTAACTCGTTATTAGAATGTATTGTTTATGGGCGCAGTGCGGCGACGCATATTTTGAATATTATCAAAGAGAAAAAAGATGTGGCATTTGCCCCAGACTGGGATGAAAGCCAGGTAACCGACTCGGATGAAGATGTTGTTATTTCTCACAACTGGGACGAATTACGTCGCTTTATGTGGGATTATGTGGGCATCGTAAGAACGGACAAACGCCTTGTGCGTGCTGAGCACCGCGTACAATTATTGCGACAAGAGATTTTAGACTTTTATGGTAACCATAAAGTCACCAGTGACTTACTGGAGCTGCGTAACCTAGTTGAAGTATCTGAGCTAATTATACGTTGCGCCATATTACGAAAAGAGAGTCGAGGGTTGCACTATTCATTAAGCCACCCTGATCTACTGCCGGTTGCTTATGACACCGTATTGACGCCTTAGTGCATTTAAAACCGCACATAAAAAAGCCCAGTTCAAACTGGGCTTTTTTATGTCTAGGCATTTAAAAATTCAATTGTGCCGATAAATAGTAATGCTCTTTATCGTCGTAATTATTAGACTCATATAAAAGAGAGTCGTCATCAATACGATACTGTACTGTCCCTTTAAGTAACAACGCATAATTGTTTGGAAGTTTAATTTCATGACTTAATGTTGTGTCTAGACGCTGAAACTCAAAGCCATTTGTTTCTGGCCGTCTTGGTTTATTCCAATTATCAACATGATAATAAGCCATGCCAAGAGTCGTGTAATCAGACAGCTTTCCGATCCAAGATAAAGAACCACTGCGATCAGCTGTTAATGAGCTTTCTCTAGGGACTTTCTCATTGTTCTGCGGAAAGTCATCATCTACATTAATCCTTGAAAAGGTCATAGCCAGTTGGTGGTTGTAGCTCACATCCCATTTAATCTGCCCCTCAAAGCCAGACTGATGAATGCGATTTTCACTTTTCAAAGGTAAGGATGGGTCATGATCTAATGACTGACTAATCAAACCACTTAGCTCATCATAAAACAGCTTCAAATCTAACTGCATACCAAGATTATTTAAGATGCCAAAATAACTTATTTCATGGCTATAAATACTTTCATTCGAAATTACCCCTGTTGCAACTCTCAGCCCTTCACCGTAATTACCTAAGCCATATATAAAAGGATCGCCACCTGAACCGGATATACTCGAACCCGTCAGCTCGTAAATACGGCGCCCTTCTTTCTCATATAAGTCTGGTGAACGAATAGCTTCAGAGTAAATAAATCGTAATGTGTGGTTAGGGTTAAGGTGTAAATTTAATGCATAGCGGGGGGAGAAATTCTCATCATTTAAGTCATCATGTTCATACATACCACCTAAATTAGTCGTAATAAGATCTTCAAACTTATACTCAGCATTTATAAAAGCACTGAGATTTTCATTGTCTGAATAACCATCATTATATGTAATTGAATCAAACTGATCTAAGCGATATCGAACACCCGCAACGGTTCGAAAATCATCACTCCATGTAGACGTATGCTGGTACTCAAACTCTGACTTCCTCTCGTCCAAATTTTGATTGAACTCACCACAAGGTTGAGTGACACCTAATGCGGCTGCAAACCCAGGCTTTATACAGCTACCCCACTCTGTGGTTCGTTTAAACTGTTCACTGTATAGTTGCAATTGACCCACTTGGTTGGGACTAAACTCTTTGTTTAAACGGGCCCACAAGAAAATATCCTGAGCTTTTACATCTTCGGGTTCAAGGTAAAGAATTAAATCGTCATCCAAGGTTTGAACTTGCTGATTAACTCCGTATTTATAACCTGCTTGCCACTCCATAGATAGATCAGATGAGAAAGAAGTAAAGGTACGCAAGGTTGTATAGGTTGCTTCGACACCATCTCTATTATCGACTTTTTCATCACCATCTAGATCATAATCAAAACCACTTTTTCTTTTAGAGCCAATGGTCAGTCTAAAGTCCGTATTGAATAATCGATCAGAAATATTCACATACGAATTTGAGACATCCCTGTTACCCGATGTGAATTTGACTACCCCACCCTGAGAGTCGCTAGGATGCTTGGTTAAAATATTAATAGTGCCCAGATATGAGTTGGCACCATAAGTTGCAGAGTTAGGCCCCCTGATTACTTCAATACGGGCAATATCCTCAATAGCAATAGGAATATCGACCCACTCAACCCTTGCCAAGCCTGGTTTGAACACGCTGCGGCCATCAATAAGAACTTGTAAGCGACGGTGTTCTGGAGCATTTGTACCGTGATAAGAAACAGAAGGCGCTTTTTCACCAAAGCCACTGTGATAACCCACAAGCATACCCGGTACAAGGCGGAAAATTTCTTCGATGTCTTTAAAGCCAAGGGCCGCAATGGTATCGGCCTCAATCACCGTCACCGATGCGGGCGTATCCAGTTGGGATTGTCTCAGGCGTGCAGCCGTGAGGACTTCAGGCATTTCCATAACCTGTTGATCAAACATACCATCCATGGCAGCAAAGGTTTCCCCACTTAAAGCCTCATATGCCCACGCTGAAGGGGCTAAACATAAGGTGATAAGGGAGGCTTTAACTGCGCGATAAGCCATTATTTTATCCAGTCCGGGAGTAATTCATTTTTATATCCGCGCCTCAGTCAGTACTTACTCTTGATATTAAGGGCGCGGTTAGCCTAGTATGCCAAAAAAAACCGCATTTGCCCGCCCCAAAAAAGCATTTACTTAACAATATTTATTCTTTTTCTAACTCACTTATTAAAAGATTAGGTGCTTAGCTATACTAATCAAATACGATAACTTGCCAAAAACCGCCAAAAGATGCAGGATTAGCACCCTTATAGTCGAATAATAATTCGACTTATTTATGCTAAATATCTGATCCATAAGGTATTAACATTAATTTTTTGTGCCTATATCTCTTGTTTTTCTACATCATATTATTCGTTGAAAGGTGATATTTGGCCAAGTAGCTTGTATTAAAAAAATAATTCTTGGAGTTGACTATGAGTCAGCGAGACCACCTAAACTGGTTAGACGAACTTCCCGACGCGTTTAAAACTTATCGAAATAGTCGAAAAGTAGACGAGGTAGAATGCATCATCCCTGACCTTACCGGCATGTCCCGAGGCAAAGCCATGCCGCTTAGTAAGTTTTCACCTGAGCACACTCTCTTCTTACCTATTTCTATTTTTTACCAAACAATTACCGGTGAAGACGTAGAAATGGATATTGAAAATCAATGGGCTGAAGGTGACATGCAGCTTAAGCCTGATATGACCACGGCCATGGCTGTTCCCTGGGCAAAAGAGGCCACGCTTCAGGTGATCCACGATTTATTCGATCAGAAAGGTCAGCCCGTCCCCTACGCACCTCGTAACGTGCTCAAACGCATCATTGATCTTTACAAGGCGCAAGGTTGGCAACCCATTGTGGCACCAGAGCTAGAGTTCTATCTTATTAAGCCAAATGTTGACCCTAATGAACCCATTCAACCACCTGTTGGTCGCACAGGTCGATCAGGGTCAGGCCGTCAGTCCTATTCTATGTCGGCGGTGGATGAGTACGGCCCAGTAATCGATACTATTTATGATTACGCTGAGGATGCAGGCCTTACCATTGATACCGTGATTCAAGAAGATGGTGCCGGTCAGGTCGAAATCAACCTATCCCATGCCGACCCACTTTTATTGGCTGATCAGGTGTTTTATTTCAAACGCATTATTCGAGAAGCGGCACTCAACAACGGTATGTTTGCCACCTTTATGGCCAAACCCATGCGCGACGAACCGGGCAGTGCCATGCACATTCACCAAAGCGTGATTGATATTAAAACCGGAAAAAATATTTTCTCTAATGAAGACGGTGAAGCCAGTGAAAAATTCTTCCACTTCATTGGCGGCTCTCAACAATATTTAAAACAGGTGATGCCATTAATGGCACCCAATGTTAATTCCTATAAGCGCTTTGAATCCGATACCAATTCAAGTGCACCGACGAATATGGCCTGGGGCTACGATAACCGTGCAACGGGTTTACGCGTACCGAATTCAAAAGCCCAGGATCGTCGTTTAGAAAACCGTATTGTGGGTGTGGACTGTAATCCTTATTTAGCCATTGCCGCCAGTTTAGCCTGTGGCTACCTTGGATTAATGAATCAAATTCAACCTGCTGAACCGGCCATGGGTGAGATTGAAGATGAAACCGAAGCACTGCCCACCACATTGGATGAGGCGTTAGCGGAATTCACAGATGCAAAAGAAGTGCGTGAAGTATTAGGGGAAGATTTTTGTCATATCTACACAGAAGTCAGACTTGAAGAGCTGCGCCAATATCATCGTGAAATCAGCCCTTGGGAACGTGAACATTTGCTGTTGAATGTGTAAATGCAATCCAATCGCTTTTTAGAAAACAAAAAAACGCAACCTAGGTTGCGTTTTTTTTGTGACTAAAGCCTATTACGTTAGATTGCTTCTGGAGCAGGTGTATCGGTTTCAGCAATGACTGTATCAATCAC
>NYTP01000119.1 GCA_002683575.1 Bermanella sp. | reverse complement strand
TGCCACATGATGAGTATCCAAGGCTGCCACCTTGGCATCTTCTAAGTTTTTATTGAAATAGTCGACCCAGCTTTGAGCATCGTCAGTTAATGACTCATTAGTGATGGTAAACTGAACCACAAGCTCTTGGGCAAGTTGATCTTGTTTAATGCAGAGATTGATATTTCCTTGCTGACAAATACTAAGGTGACCACTCATTAAGTTATACAACACCTGACGCAAACGAAATACATCAGTAATAATATAATGAGGTAAAGGGTCATGCTGGATCGTAAGGTTGATGTGTAATGGTAACGACTGCGGGAAATAAAGCGCTTCAATATCATCTACCAAGTGCCATAAACTCGTATTTACCGATTCTAGTGACACCTCACCTTGCTTAGAGTGAGCCAATAAAGCCACGTCATCCACTATTTGTGTTAAATGTTCAATACTCGCTTGTAAGGTATCCAGTTGTTGGGAGCTTACATGTAACGGACCTTCCTTTATCGAAGCTAAGGTATCTTTTAACAAAACAGATGGGGCTCGCATTTGCTGACCCACATTAATTAAAAACTGCGCCTTACTTTGCACAATACGCTCAAAATGCTGTTTATCTTGCTCAAGAATACGTTGTGCGCTTTTGTAGCGGGTGACGTCAGAGGTCACCACAATCGCATGGGATGCTTGGTCCGTTTGCAGTGCAATGATGCGGTTATGAATATTTTTGATAGTGCCTTTAAACGATACTGACAACTCATATTCGCTGGGCTGGCCTGTGCTCAATGCTTGATGAAGGTGTCGACGAAACAGCGCTTTCCCCTCATCGGTTAAGTATGCATAACAGCTGGTGCCAATCATTTGTTGCACAGTCAACTTATTAACAAAAGACTTATTAAGAGCAATGATTTGCCCGTCGCTATCCACCTCGGTGAGAATATCGGGTAAATGATGCCAAATGGCTTGCATCTTGGCGTGCTCTTTTTTCATCATGCAGGTCACACGATAACCTTAACCCAATGCCAAAAAGACAAGCAGCATTAGCAGGGCCACTAGCCACCATAGGGTGTTGTCGACACCTAAAAGTACCGCAGAGGACTGAGGAGCTAAGGTACTGACTTCTAGGGACCATACAGCGGGACATAAAGCCAATAACAGCAAGAACACAGTCATAATCGCCACCCGTTGCTAAGCCCTTTAGCCAGTATAGGATACCCAGACTATATCGCATGACCACACACACTATGTTTGTCATTTAGTCGACTATTCGCATCATTTAACGAACAAATGGCAACTCACTTAAAAATTACTGAGCTTAAGCTATAGTTTAATCAAACACAGCTATTATGACTTTATGGCCAATATTTTAATTGTTGATGATGTACCTGCTAATTTACAGATCTTAAATGTGCATTTGAGTGATGAGAATTATCATGTAATAGAATCACAAAGTGGTAAACAAGCATTGGAGATCCTGACGGCGGCTCCTGATACCATCGATCTCATTCTTCTGGATGTGATGATGCCTGTCATGAGCGGTTTAGACGTACTGGCCACCATTAAAAATAACCCTGAAACAGAAAATATCCCAATTATTCTCGTGACGGCTAATGCGGACGATGAAAACGTAGCCGAAGGCCTTGATATGGGCGCATTTGATTACATCATCAAACCCTACAGCTTGGTTGTCCTGCTGGCGCGAGTCAGAGCGGCGCTGCGCGAAAAAGAACGACAAGACTTACTAGAGAAATGGGCCACCACGGACCCGTTAACCGGTTTAATGAATCGCCGTCACTTCTTTGAGCTGGCTGATCGTGAGCTAGAACAAACCCGCCGCTCAGATCGCCCATTATCTTTTATCATGTTAGATATCGATCACTTCAAGCAGGTAAACGATGAATATGGCCACCTCGTAGGCGATTGCGCCATCATTGCGCTGGCTGACTTACTGAAACTGCAATTGCGCAAGGTAGATTTATGCGGGCGTTACGGCGGAGAAGAGTTTGTATTATGCCTACCGGACACCCCTCTAGCAGGTGCATTAGAGGTGGCTGAACGGGTTCGACTTGCGGTTCTCGGCATTGAAGTGGACACCCAAAAAGGCAGCACACTAACCATCTCAATCAGTTTAGGCATTGCTGAAAACAACCATGATGCCAGTGTCGAAGATATTCTGAAACGCGCTGACAAAGCCCTCTATGAGGCCAAAGACGCCGGCCGCAACCTTTCTAAAACCGCTTAAATGAGCTATTCGATGTGTATCGTTACTATGGCCGATTAAGGTAGAATCCCCCACACTTTCCATTCAGCACAATGATCAAAGAGTCTCCAGTGAATAAAGAAAAAGCATTTAATCGTATCGCCAGCGCCACAATCAAAGCTTTAAAGGAACAAGCCGAGATGGGCAAGGTCAATGCTAAGACAACAGAAACGGTTTACCAAGCCATTGAAGCGGCATTCAACAAAGAATACATGTCCCTTTTTGAAAAATTAGACGACAGCAAAACGGCACTTGAATTCATCGCTCAAGGACAAGACTTGGATATCAAACAAGCCACCGCATTGGCTCAACAAACATTGAGCAAGCTGGCTGAAAAATAAGGAGACTTCATGCTTACGCGCAATCGCACGTTTTTCTTTGCCATCTTTTTGGCGATTGTATTTAGCTTTTTTCGCGGTGCTTTTGACCCTCAACCCGTCACCAGCAGCCAAGACACCAAGCAATACCGCTATTTAGAGCTTGATAACCAACTTCAAGTGCTACTGATAAGCGATGACGATGCCGATCACGGGGCCGCCAGCCTCGATGTGAACGTAGGCAGCTTACAAGATCCAAGCTCTCGCCCCGGACTTGCCCATTTCCTCGAACATATGTTGTTTCTGGGCACAAAAACCTACCCAACCGCTGGCGAGTACCAAAGCTTTATTAACCAGCATGGTGGCATGCATAACGCGTTTACCGCACCCGAGCACACCAACTATTTTTTCCAAGTAGAGGCCTCCCAACTAGATGGCGCACTTGATCGTTTTAGCCGTTTTTTCTATGAGCCTCTATTCACAGAAGAATACGTGCAACGGGAAAAAAATGCCGTACACAGTGAGTATCAATCTAAATATAAAGACGACTACCGTCGCATGCAGTACGTGAACAAAACTTTAATTAATCCAGTTCACCCTGCTAGCCAGTTTGCCACTGGCCGCCTTGATACCTTAAGTGATAATGACACCAGCAAGGTGCGCGATGACCTGATCGCTTTTTATGATCGTTACTACAGCGCGAACCTCATGACACTGGTCATTTATGGGCCTCAGCCACTGAACGAATTACAAACTTGGGCCGAAACGTTATTTGACCCTATCGAGAACAAACAAGCCGTCGTGGATACTTATCCAGCTGAGCTTTACCCTGAACTGCCTAAAGATGTGCGTATCGAGCCGGTTAAACAGCTGCTTAACTTAAGCTTCACCTTCCCACTTAATGAAGCCGTGAGCGATTACAAGAAAAAGCCCACCCAATTCATTGGTCATTTACTGGGTCACGAAGGACAAGGCAGCTTATTAGCCTGGTTAAAACAACAAGGTTGGGCTGAAGGCTTAAGCGCCGGACTTTCCAGTAAAATCAGTAACAACAGCGCCATACAAGTTAACATTAGCCTGACCGAAACGGGCCTAAAGCACATTGATGATATTAGTGCGCAGTTGTTTGCCTATATTCGTTTAATTCAAGAAAAAGGCGTTAACGAATGGGTATTTGACGAAGAAAAGCAGCTTAGCCATTTGCAGTTTACGTTTGCCCCAGGCCAGCAGCCAGCAAGCCTAGTACAGGGTTTAAGCATGAACATGCACGAGTTCAAACCCAAAGACATCCTACAAGGCCCTTACCTTTGGGAGGAGTTCGACGCCCTTCGTATTCAAAGCTTACTGGCGAAATTAACACCTGATAACACCATTCGTACCCTGGTTGCGCCAAACGTCGAGACAGACCAAGTCGAAACCTGGTTTGCCGCGCCTTACTCGGTGACGCCATTAGCTGAAACGCTTCAAGAAGCTTGGAACAGCGCTGAATTAGCCGAAGGCTTGCACTTACCTGAGGCCAACCCCTTCATCCCACAAGACATTACTATCTTAAATAACACCAACCAGGACAAACCTGCGCGAGTGAAGCAAGCAAGCGATGTGCAGTTATGGCATATGCAAGACACCGGTTTTAACGGACCACAAAGTAGTATCTTTGTGAATATTCGCTCACCGCTCATCAAGCAAAGCGCCCATAACCAAGTCATGCTTGATGCCTGGGTTAAACTGCTCAATGACCATCTAAACAGCTTTAGCTACCCTGCCTTATTAGCCGGACAAGAATACAGCTTGTATGGTCATATGCGTGGCCTGGGTATTCGTTTATATGGCTACCGCGACAAGCAGGATGTGTTATTGGAAAGAATTGTCAGTGAACTCAACCAATTCAAAGCCAATGAACAACAATGGCAGCAAGCCCAACAAGAGCTGATACGGGCCTATGAGAATGCGTTAAAACAAAAACCGTTCGAGCGCTCCATTGCTGAATTGAACCAGCGTCTTATTCAACCAAGCTTTAATGAGCAAGCACTCATGAACGCCGTAAAAGAGGCCACCTTAGAGGATGTGCTTGCGTTTAGCGCCCAATTTTTTGATCAGGTCGAAACCATCGTATTAGGCCACGGCAATATTAGCGAAGTGGACTTATTGAACACCGCCGACACCATCAAGCAATCGTTAATGCAAAACACGCGTATGGTATCGGTTGAACGTAAACATGTGGTGCAGCTACCTGCCCGTTTATCTAGGCAAGCTATCAACGCAGAGCATAATGACAACGCCATGACCTGGTACGTCCAAGCGGTCACCGACACACTTAAAGAGCGCGCCACCATGGGTTTATTGGGGCAAATTGTCCGAGCACCTTACTACACCTATATGCGCACGGAGAAAAAATACGGGTATGTGGTATTTGCCACACCCTACCCCATGCTTGATCAAGGTGGACTTGCCTTTATCGTTCAATCACCAGGTACCGACTCAGCCACGTTATTTGATGAAAGTCAGCAGTTCTTAACCACTTACGTGGAGCAGATTCGTAACATGGGCGATGGCGACTTTAAGGCGCATCAGCAAGGTTTAATTACCAATCTAACGAAAAAGCCGCTCAATCTTAAAGAGAAGAGCAACCGTTTTTGGAGTGAAATCGACCGCGATAATGCTCAGTTCAACACCCAACAAACCCTTGCCGATTACATTGCCAAGCTGAACCAAAAAGACGTGGCCGATTACCTCGAGCAACAGGTGTTAAGCAAAAACAGTAAAGGACTATTACTGCATTTTGACGGGCAAAATTAACCCCTAACCGTGAGTTCTTCACCTTAAAAAGCCAGTTCAATGAACTGGCTTTTTTGTATCTACCCAACAAATCACTTGAAGAAACGCCGACAACCATTTAAATTAGGTAAAACTAATATAAAGGAGGCGATGATGCGTTTCATCCTCATACTGACCACCCTGATAGGCTCATCCCTTTTACAGGCCCAGCCAGCCCCTGATGTACAAGCGGCACGTGGAACCATTCAAGGCTTTGCAAAAGACCTTAAACAAGTATTAGTGAGCACCATGAAGGCGGACGGCCCTGTTGCAGCCATTAAGGTCTGTAACCTAAGTGCACCAGCCATTGCCACCCAACATAGCCAAACACCATGGGACATTAGCCGGACATCACTCAAAGTACGCAACCCAAACAACACAGCAGATGCTTGGCTGAGAAATGTACTTTTAGATTTTGAGCAACGTAAGCAAAATGGCGAAGCCATTAGCCGTATTGAACACAATGAACAAAGAGCAGACGGTTGGTACTTTGTAAAAGCCATTCCAACAGGCGAGCCATGTTTAGCCTGTCACGGCAGTAATCTTAAGCCCGCCGTTCAAGAGAAACTGTCCGAACTTTACCCTAACGATAAAGCAACTGGTTTTAACCTTGGAGATATTCGTGGCGCGTTTGTGGTGAAAAAGGAAACGTTTAAGCATTAGAGCATTGGCAGAGACAAAACCAAACGCTCAAAAACAGCGTTACGGTTTCAATGGTTAATGCACCCACTTGATTTAATGTAACGCCCACAAAAAAGCCCCGCTTTTTACAAAGCGAGGCTTTTTTAATACCTAACCACTTTAACGTTTAAAGTAGGTTACGGCCTTTTTTCGCAGCGATACGTAAACGCAATGCATTCAACTTAATGAAGCCAGCCGCATCTTTTTGATCGTAAGCGCCAGCATCGTCTTCAAACGTTGCAATGCTTTCGTCAAACAAAGAGTCTTCAGACTTACGGCCCACAACAATCACGTTACCTTTGTACAGTTTAATACGTACGGTACCGTTTACGTGGGTTTGCGTTTCATCAATGGCCGCTTGCAGCATTTTACGCTCAGGGCTCCACCAGTAACCGTTATAAACCAGCTCAGCGTAGCGAGGCATCATTTCATCTTTCAGGTGAGCCGCGTCACGGTCTAACGTTAAAGATTCAATGGCGCGGTGCGCTTTAAGCATCACAAAACCCGCTGGGGTTTCATAGCAGCCACGGGCTTTCATGCCCACATAACGGTTCTCAACGATATCCGTACGACCCACACCGTTTTCACCGGCTACCTTGTTCAGGTATTCCATCACAGTGGCAGGGCTCATGTCTTTATCGTCGATGGCAACAATGTCACCGCCTTTAAAGGTGATATCTAGGTAAGTTGGCGTATCAGGCGCGTCTTCAGGAGACTTGGTCCACAACCACATGTCTTCTTCTGGCTCATTCCAAGGATCTTCAATTAAGTCACCTTCGTATGAGATGTGCAGCAAGTTAGCATCCATAGAGTATGGAGACTTCTTACCCGCTTTATTTTCAACTTGGATACCGTGATCAGCACAGTAAGCCATCAATTTTTCACGGCTATTTAGGTCCCATTCACGCCAAGGGGCAATCACTTGAACGCCAGGCTTAAGCGCGTATGCGCCCAGCTCAAAACGCACCTGGTCATTACCTTTACCGGTCGCACCGTGAGAAATAGCATCGGCGCCAGTTTCGTTAGCAATCTCAATCAAACGCTTAGCAATCAATGGGCGCGCAATTGAGGTGCCTAAATAGTACTCACCTTCATAAATAGCATTGGCGCGGAACATTGGGAAAACGAAGTCGCGGGCAAACTCTTCGCGCAAGTCTTCAATGTAGATTTCTTTGATACCCATAGCCTTGGCTTTTGCGCGTGCAGGCTCTAACTCTTCACCCTGACCAAGGTCAGCAGTAAACGTTACGATTTCAGCTTGATACTCTTCTTGTAACCATTTTGCGATTACAGAGGTATCCAAACCACCGGAGTAGGCCAAAACAATCTTATTGATCTTGGACATTAAGTGCTCCTAAAGGGATAGAACATCGACCATTTCTTGGCCAATACGGATAAAATCAGGGGGCGTATTCTATCGGGAATACTGGCCATGCGCCAGTATTGGTCTAATGTAGATAAAAAGCGTCGGCTTAATTTGTCTATTCACATTATCGTAAGGGACCTCCCATGCCAATCCTGCTCAGCATCTTATTCAGCTTATTAATCACTCAGCAGGCATTCAGTGCCGATTTAGAGGGCAGCAAAGTCAAAGGATTCGACTTTAGCTACGTAGAAATCGAAAAAAACTGCACGGTTAACCGTGAAGGGCAGGACTCTTTATCCGTTTCATGTAAAGGGGGCAAGCTCAAGAGCGTGTCGCGCAGCTGCGGCGGGTATATCTCAAGAGGCCTTGAAAGCGCTAAACTGAGCTGTGGAGGCTCACTCTGGGTGCTCAACCAACGCTGTAAAATTGAGATGCGTGGCGCTGATTACGGCGAGATCAACTGTAAGATCTAACCCTCTGCACGCCCATATCCATTAAACCGAATCAGGGCTTTGGATTGCGCTAAGCCCTTCCATATATGAGCCCTAATAAGGGCCCTCCTCACTGCCAATAACCTTTGAATAGCCGCTCTTTGACCCCGTATAGCAATGAAACAGTGCTTTACTGAAAGGCACTGGCTACAAATCTTCATCAAGCATTAACAAGATATTACTAACCCGAGCGAGGTAAGCTGGTTAAATACCGCCAACAGGAAACGCGTCTTATTTTGGTAAATGCATGAATACACGGACTCAGATCAAAAACCCGCCTTTAATCAGTAACGCCATGGCGATCATTGCCTTTATCATTCATGTGGCATTGAGTGTGATTCAATTCAACTTCAATACCCTTATCCATGGCATTGGCTTTCAACAAAGCGATTTAAACACACTCATATTGTCGGTGGTTCAACCTGTTTTTGTGGCGGGACTGGTGGCGCCCATTTTATCCATGGTGCGCCACACTGATTTCATTAGCGAATTTAGAAGCATTCTATTCTTAGCCATAGGTTTATTTGTTCTTCATGCCTTGGCAGAAATGGCAGGTCTACTCACTTAAGTAAGCACCTGGTTGATAAACCCCTGAATATCTTTCACTTGTGATGGGCAAACATTATGAGCCATGGTGTATTCACTCATTTTTGGGCTTAAGCCGCCCTGCTCTAATGTGAGCAAAGCGCGCTCACCTAAACTCATGGGTACCACATCATCTTGATTTCCGTGGCTGATCCAAATTGGGGTTTGCTTATACAGGCACTTTACAGCCTGAGTATCATCAGCAATATAAGTACTCATGGGCATCACGCCTGCTAAAGGCTGCTTGCAGTGAAACAATACCTCATACGCCACTGCCCCACCTTGAGAAAACCCAGCCACTATAATGCGCTCACTTCGAATACCCAAAGCAACTAGCTCATCTATTTTTGCCAATACCTGATCCCGTGACTGTGCTAAATCGTCAAGATTCGCTTTACGCTCAACCCCATGAATTTCCAGGTCATACCAAGCTGGCATCTTTGCTCCGCCGTTCAGGCTGACACTGCGAAGCGGCGCATCGGGAAAAACGTAGTGCATAGCAATATCAGGGCTAAGCTTAAGGTGCTTAGCCATGGGCACAAAGTCGTCACTGCTTGCACCTAAGCCATGCAGCCAAATAATGGCTGCATTGGCGGGTGTTTGCGGTTTAATTTCAACACATCGAAATGTACTCATACGTTTCCTAAGAAATATCTTGTAATAATTGGCGCGGGGACGCATTCAATACATCGCGATTGGCCCAAAAACCACTGATTAAAATACTCACCAACGCCAGTGATGGCACCCCTATCCATAAGGACCAATGGGGCATCCAGCTTACATCAAAAATAAACACATATAAGGCAAAACTGATGGATTCAAATGAGGCAATCGCCAACGCACTGGCCACCAATGCCAATGTCACATATTCACTGCGGATGCGCGCTCGAATCATACTTTTGCTGGCACCAAATGTGCGATATAACGCGGCTTCGTGTTTGCGTAAACTCAGTGTACTTAGCAAGGTTGCAAACATCAGCACCATGGCACAGATTAATACCAAGGCTAAAATGGCTTCCACCGCAACACTGGTCTGCGTCAGAATTTCACGCACTTGTTTTAAAATTTGATCAATCTCAATAATGGTTACCGCTTTAAACTGCTGATTCATTTCAATTAACCAACGGCTTTCAGTGGGCGGCAAATAAAAACTATTGATGTAAGTATGATGAAAGTCATTAATTACCCCATCAGCAAATACCACATAAAAATTAGGTCGAAAATTCTCCCATTTCACATCCCGAAAGTTTTTTACTTTAGTGACCGTATCCGTTCCAGCAATATTAAAGGTTATGCTGTCTCCAATATTTAATTTTAAGCGCCGAGCCAGTTCCGACTCCATGGATATGGCATTCTCATTAACCGAGTTTTCATCAAACCATTGGCCTTTGGATAAGGCTTCGTCTTCCGTTAGGTGTGAACTCCAGGTTAAATTCAACTCACGTTTTAATGCATTGGGCGCGTCATCTTCTGGATAAATGTCATCTACGTTAACACCATTAATATGGGTTAAACGTCCACGTACCATGGGGTAAAACTCACTGGCGGCTAAGCCTTTATCACTCAAGGCTTGCTCAAACGCGACTTTTTTATCCGGCAAGATATTGATGGCAAAATGGTTTGGGGTATCCGCAGGTACCTGTTGTTGCCAGTCTTCAAATAAATCTCCGCGCACCAGCCAGATTAACGCAACAGAAGTAAAGATAAACGCAAACGCCGCCACTTGAGAGCGTGCATAATATTGATGACGCTCTAACTGGCTCAAACCAACCCGCAAAAATGGTGGTAGGAAACGCTGCACCTTCATAAGACTTTTAAGCAGCAAGCTCGACAGCACTCCGTATACCAGCAACAAAATTGCAAGTCCTACAACAAACACAACGGATAAGATGATACTGCCAGTAAGCAAATACGCTAAGGCCAACATGATCCCAACCGCCAGCACAAAAAACACATTAGCTTTAACCGATTGTGGTGCCAATTCACGACGTAATACTCGTACAGGGCTCACCTGATTTAAATTTAAAATTGGCGCCATGGCCACTAACATCAACACCAGCGCCGCACACACCAAGCTGATCAGCACGGGTAAAATACGAGCAGGCATTAAGTCTTTCGGCAAAATATCCGCCACGGTTTGCAGTAACGCAAAATGCAAAACAAACCCCAACAGGGCGCCGAGTACCGCACCCACAATGGCAGTGAACGATAATTTATAGATAAATATATTTCGCACTTGGTTACTGGACGCCCCCAGACATCGCAGTAAAGCTGCCGTATTATAATGGCGTTCACTATAACGTTTGGCACATAGGGCAATGGCGACAGCGGCTAACAGCACACTAATCAGACTGGCAAGAGACAAATACTGCTGAGCTTTTTGTAAGGCATTACCCACATTATTCTGACTGTCTTCTACGCCGGCTAACTTATCGGCTTTGTTTAGTTGCGGCTTGAGCCAATCAACAAAGTCAGCCAATGCATCTTCTTTACCGGTGTAATATTGTTTGTACCAAATTCGACTGCCTTGATTCACCACACCGGTTTTTGGCACGTCGGCATAGTTCATAAGTAACCGGCCAAATGGGCTGAATAAACTACCAGAGCGGTCGGCGTCTTGTTGCAGAATTTTATTCACGACAAACACCGCGTTGCCAATTTCAACTGAGTCACCCAACTTCGCCCCGAGTTTTTGTAAGATGCGCTCCTCTGCCCACACATAACCCAATGCAGGTGCTTTTTGAATGAGCTGGGTCTGAGTATTGGCATCCGCATAAAAGCCGTTGGCAACTTGGTTGTAACCTTTTAGCGGGTAATTGTCCTCAACTGAACGCACACGAACCAATTGCAATTGTTCATTAGCAAACGCCATGGTTGAAAAGCCCAATGCCGAGGAAGTATTCAATCCAAGGGATTGAGCATGGCTTAAATAATCTGCAGATAATTCCCGTGTACTAAAAATGGTTAAATCACCGGCAATTAATTCGCTGGCTCGATACTCCATCGTGCGTGAAAGACGATCACTAAAACTAGAAATCATTGACATACTTAACGCAGCTAATAGCGTGGCTGCAATTAACAAACGTTTTTCACTGCTGCGTAAATCATTAAACCAATGTTTACATGCCAACAGAAAAACCTGATGGTGTTTCATATTTACTCCTGCTGGTATTTAAAGATTGGTAGCCGCACTGGTCACGGTTTCTATTAATTTGCCGTCAATTAAGTGGACTTGGCGCTGGCAACGTTTGGCAAGGGTTTCATCATGGGTAACCAGCACCAATGTGGTATTAAGCTGGGCATTTAAATCAAACAATAAGTCTTCAATTTTTTCACCGGTATGCTCATCAAGGTTACCGGTTGGTTCATCCGCAAACAAAACATCCGGCTCACAAGCAAAAGCACGGGCAATGGCCACTCGCTGCTGCTCACCGCCACTGAGTTGATTAGGCTGATGGTCTAAACGTTCGGACAGGCCTACTTTTTCTAACCAGCTTTGCGCCTTTATTTTTGCATTGCTATCACCGGTTAATTCCAGCGGCAACATCACATTATCCAATGCACTTAGGTGAGGCAGCAATTGAAAGTTTTGAAACACAAAGCCCACATGCTGCTTGCGCACCGCAGCACGACCGTCTTCATTCATTGTAGAAAGATCTTGCCCTAGAATACGTACATGCCCACTGGATGCTTTATCTAAACCTGCAAGCAAACTTAGTAAAGTAGACTTACCCGAACCACTCTTGCCAACAATGGCGATGGTCTCACCTGCCGCCACTGAAACATTCACATTGGTTAAAATATTAAGAGTTTGCTCACCTAATGTGAGGGATTTACACAGGTTTTCAACTTCAATCATAGCCAATCGATCCGTTTAAATAATTATATGTAATAGGAGGAATAGACATCATCAGATCACTAATTGAGACATAAATTCAACAAAGATCGCATTTAGCATCACAAAATGGCCAAACCCTCACATTTACAGCCACTTTAGCTGAGTTTTACGATCAGAACGCTTTGCCTTAGGGCGATAAAATTAGAGCAAATTTGCGGCGGCCCAAGCTCAAATCTGGTACAAATGTTCTTCAATCGTCACAGATAAATATTGTAAACAAAGCACGCCCCATGACGTCACCCACTTGTTTAGGCCATTTACCTCACTATAATTTAGTCATACTCTTTATGCTTCATTGTGTTATTGCTGCTCTTTGTGAACAGGAGAACACGATTAATAAAGGAATCACTGATGGCATGGACAAATCCGCTTGTGAATCATCACACCCTCAGTGACTCTGAGCTGGCTTTGTTCAACCATGACATCCGTAAAAAACAAATTCGCTCTACCCGCTTTTTCACCATCATTACTTTATTACTGTCACTGATATTTTTAGTATCCGATGCCCACTTTCTTAATGATCATCTTATTGAGTTGGCCTGGATCCGAATCACCGTCGTGCTTGTCTGTGTAGCAGGGGCATTAATGCTCAAATATTTGAGCCTAGGCAATGCCTACTTATTGCTAGCATTTTGTTTGGTGGCCTATAACACCGTCATTGTATATGTGGGCATATTAGCCGCCAACATAGGGCTGGATACCTATCAACAAGGCACCGTGATTATTCTCATTTATTGCTGCACCCTATTCCAGGCACCGTTGTGGTTAACCATGGCTGTATGCAGTATCTGTTGGATCAGTTACTGCGTGGGCATCAGCTTATTCTCCATCACCGATATATCGGTGATTCTCAACAATACCATGGTATTTTTAATTACCACTATTCTAGGCCTGCTTTCCGTGGCTCATAGAGAGCGCTATCTTCTGGACTATTTTCTATCCACTCAACAATTAAAAGCACAAGAACAAAATTCAAAAGAACAATCTCTCAAGGATGCATTAACCGAGCTACCTAATCGCCTTGCTATTATGCAAAAAATTGAAAGTTACGATACGCTCATCCCCAAGAATATGATTGTGATGATGGCGGATGCCGATAACTTTAAAAAAATTAACGACCAATATGGGCATAAAGCAGGAGACCTCGCCCTTCAGTTAATTGCACAAGCATTACGTCAACACATAAAACCTGAAAATGGTTTCATAAGCCGCTATGGCGGTGAAGAGTTTTTAATTATTTTAGAAAATTATAATACCGCTCAAAGTAAAGAGCTTGGTGCAGCATTAGTCAAAGCCGTCAGCAGCATTCAGCATCCACAACTTCCTGCACTCAGTATTTCCATTGGGGGTTATTTAACAGGCGGTCAAGAAAGTAACATCACAGACTGCATCGAGCGGGCAGACCAAACCCTACTAAGGGCAAAAAAAGAGGGTAAAAACCGGTTTTTACTTAACCGGCGCATCTACAACAACTAGCCTTCACAAACACAAGTATAGCGGGCATAAAACCGGTAAACTGCGCACCTAAGCATGTCGGTACACAACCTAAATTAAACACCCCAGCAGCGGATACAGCCCATGAAAGATTGTAACTCTTGCGGTAAATGCTGCATCAAATACAGCAATGGCGGATTATCCGCGTCTAAAGCAGAAATAGAAGTATGGCAAGAAGAGTCGCCTGAAATTGCCGCATACGTGCATCAAGGACAAATTTGGCACGACCCAAAAACCAAGCAGCTCATAGAGCTGTGCCCTTTTTTAGAAAACGCCCCCAATAGTAACGTGTACACCTGCGCGATTT
>NYTP01000118.1 GCA_002683575.1 Bermanella sp. | reverse complement strand
CTTAATGCTCGTGCCAATATCAGTTCGATAAGCTGAGGTAACAACACCCGGTGCACCTGAATCAGAGACCATGTAAATAGTATCTGAGTCTGTTGATAGCGTACCAGGAATCATAAACATATCTTTAACAAACATTTGTTGTGACGCATTACTGACGAATGGATCATAAGCGGTAACGTCGACAACAACAGGGCTACTTGAAGATGATGCTGTATTCAAATATTTAAGGTTATTAGTACCATTCATTCCTTGAGAATTGTCATACTGAAAGAAATATAATTTATGCGCCCAATGAGTGACACCAAGCAGTCTATCGGCTAAATCATCGGCTGTGAATTTTCGCTCTATGGAATCCACAACAATTGCATCCGTTGCATCCACATCCTTTGTTGTGTCAAAGGTTAGATCAATTTGAGTTAAGGTATCTTTTGTTTCTGAAGAACCTCCACCGAGATCAATATTGGTTTGTCCAGCCATAAACACTTTCGCTGCCATGGCAGTAGACGTGCCTTGTGTAAATGCAGCTGAGATAGATGCACAGGCACGGGTTTGGAAATCACTCGCCACTTCTATGTCGATTTTTTTCGTTTTACTGGTGTCAGTGGTTTTAAAAATATGCAAACTGGCTGCTTTTTCATAGCCCGTGGTGTTGGCGCCATCTTGGCAAGCTATCACGTACTCATCCATGACTTCTAAATCTTGAAAATGAGTACGGTCATTTAAGTTATCAATACTTTTGATTTCGGCCAATTCTGTTGCAGGATAGGTAACAGAGCGAAATGAAAATAAATCACCATCTTGACCTGTCACCGGAGTGCCTTTTAGAGTCGTGATCACCGGATTCGAGGTATTGCCTGAATAGTCGATACCTATAATTCGGTCTGACCCTGCGCTCCAGCTGGTGTCTGTTAAAGTAGTCAGAGAGCTTTGATTACCATCTGTGTTTTGATCAATACTCCCAGTACCATCACTAGAGCTCGACCCTCCACCGCAGGCCACTAGGCCAGCACTTAGCATGAGTATGCTTATTAACTTCAAATTCATTATTTACACCTATTACATTCAACATATACATTGGGTAAGTTAGACGAAATGATCATTCGAACGGCTCGCCTCTCACTCAAGTCAGTATTCACACTGGATATTAGTAATAATGCAGGGTGTAAATCTTCACCTCTCTGGGTGAAATCACTCTTTTGGCAGAATAAAACGTCAAGCATAAAAAAGCCCTCCATAAGGAGGGCTTGAATACTTAGGATAAATAACGGTTATTTTACCTCTACTTCAGCACCTGCACCTTCTAGCTCAGCCTTAATTTGCTCAGCTTCTTCTTTTGATACCTCAGCCCTAAGATCCAAATCCGTAGAAGGAAGTAGAACGGCTTCGGTTTGAGGTACACTTGGCAAGGTAAACTCGATTAACGTACCTTCATCTGTTGAATCATGGCACCAAGCAGTTGTGCCATTAACCGCTAACGCGTCAACACAACTTTCATAATCGCCACCGGTTAGCATCACAAAGCTTTCATCACCAAAGTCAACACCTGCTAAACCAGCATCCGCTGAAACAGCGAAAAAATCTGTACCGTTATTGACCAAGTCGAGTATATCCGCACCACTATCCGTTACAGAGGTAAATGGATTACCATCCATATCTACCAAGATACTCTTATAAACAAAATCATAAAGCCCACTACTGCCTTCAACATTCACACTGACCACATAAAACTCATCGCCACTACTGTTTTCTAAAACATCCACAGCAGATGATGCCCAATCTATTTCACGATCTTCAAAAATACCTATACTCTCCTGGATAATTTTATTCTGTGAATAGTCATATATAAACTCTACATAAAATGTAGAAAATGCTCCTTGATTGTTCTGCCCATGAATATATAAAGAGACGCGATACCCTGTACCGCCCTTTTTCGCTAAATCATAAACAGATAGCCCACCCATTGAATGGCAATTGATCAATGATACGGTATCGTCATCAACATCCGTTAACGCCAAGGTTTCTGAAATACCTGTGCCTGGAATGTATATTTCCAGCTGAGCCGCTGACGTGCTTGTATCAGCAACACTTGATCTATCAATGCTGATTAAAGGACCATCACCGCCTTCTAATATACTGGCTTCGCTGTAACCACAGGTGGCTACAATTGCCGTATCCAATTCTTGGCCGTCGAACGTACCCGATACAGGCAACGCCAGCACGTCGCGATAATAGTCTTGAGTTAAAGAAATACCACTAACCGCGTTTAATTCTTTGCTTGATGAATCCGCTTGTAACAATGTGTGTGAGCGCTCTGCGCTGCTGTCTTCACTGCGTTTTAAAGCAAATAGAGAACCATTTTCAGCACCTTGCGGGTACGTTAAGCCGACCATTTCATCGCTGCCAACTGACCAAGTTAGGTCTGTGTATACATCTAAAGGATCGCTAGAAGAATCGCCACTACTAGAAGAACCGCCGCAACCGGTTAACACTAATGAAGTGAAGCCTGCTAGCAACAAGCTATATGAAGTTTTAGTACCAAACATACAAAATCCCTATTTATTCCATGAAGTCACAAATTAGATCAAAGCCTAACTTGAGATTCTTCACCCTCGCGGGTGAAAATTAGGATCTGCTGGAATTATGCATATGGGCGTACGTAACCAAGCTGTGATTTTTATTCTATGCTTAAGTACACATATCCTTCGAGCTTACTTCCTATGCCAAAGGTAGATGTCTATCGATTAGTCGCACGATATTATGTCCGTTTAAAGCTTGAAGAAGCGGCACAGCTCGCCTTAAAAAAGGGAGACAAAGAAACATACTTAAAGTATCAGCGGCAAATAACTAAACTCAAAGAGATCGATTCGAAGGGCTAATTGACTTCATCTTTTAGCTACAAATACTGAGGATCTGAAGGCGACTTAATGATTCTAGATAGTGCACTTTGAGGTGAAAGCCGAAATCAAGCGCTTTCACAAGAGACGTAGTGGCTACTTTTTCGCAGGCATAAAAAAACCAGCTACATGGGCTGGTTTTAAATATTCTAGATGATGCCCAGAGGCGTGGCACTAGAGTGCCGCAGGCAGTCGAAGACCAAGCGCAGCGCCGCTCAATCTAACCACCGAATATCAAGAGTGTTTGATCCGCCTTTCTAAATATGACAGGCAAAAAAAAGCCCCGATTATATCGAGGCTTTTTAAGAATTCTGGATGGTGCCCTAATTGGGCGGATGCCGGAATCGAAACGGTTGCGAGGCGGAATTGCTCGCCCCATCCCTGGGGCTCGGCCTACGGCTTGCTTCGCAACCAAAATCATTCCCGACGATTTTGTCGAACCGCGGTGATTCTCATCCGACTACTGGGCAAATAGATTTAAAAAAAGGGTGTGCTAAAACGAAAAATCCCCGCTATTAGCGAGGATTTAAAATTCTGGATGGTGCCCAGAGGCGGAATCGAACCACCGACACGAGGATTTTCAATCCTCTGCTCTACCGACTGAGCTATCTGGGCATATCAACTAAAGGCGCTTGCCCCGTTGAGGTGGCGTATTAAAACCCCATTTGGGGTCAGTGTCAACCCTGCGGGTAAATAAATTTGCTTAGTTATCAGCCACTTATTCTTTATCTTCTTCTTTATAGCCTTCTGCTTGGTCTACTTCTTCGCCAGCAAAGAACTTGGCCATTTGCCCTTGAAGGTACTTACGGCTGGTCATATCCATCATATTGAGGTGCTGCTCGTTGATGATACGGGTTTGGTGTTCCATCCAATCCAGCCAAGCTTGTTTGCTCACATTTTCAAAAACATCTTGCCCTAATGGGCCGGGGAATGGCGGTTTTTCTAGGCCTTCCAACTCTTTTTGGTATCGACGACAGTTAACGGTACGGGTCATAAGCTTTCCAATAGTTTTTTAACAGGAGCCGCAAGGCCCACACTGGCAGGTTGTTTCAAGTTATACCAAAGCATAGGCGATTGGGCCACCTGCTCTACCTTGGCATTGAGCTGCACACGAACAGGGTGGATATCGAGATGATAATGACTAAAGGTATGTCGGAAGACATCACCGTGTGCCACGCCTTTAATTTTATTCTGAATCAGCAACTCATGATCGAACAGCTCTTGCTCTAGACTTTGCTGTGGGAATATCCACAGACCACCCCAAATGCCGCTGTCAGGTTGCTGTTGCAGTAACACCTCGTTGCCATGCTGCAACATAAGTAAGCGCACGGCTTTAACCGGCTTTTCTTTTTTAGGTTTGCTATGGGGGAATTCTTTCACTCGGCTTTGTGCGTAGGCCTCGCATTGATTCACCAAAGGGCAAATTTGGCATTGCGGCTTACTGCGAGTGCAAAGGGTGGCGCCAAGGTCCATCATGGCCTGGGTATAATCCCCTGTGCGCTTAGATGGTGTATAACGTTCAGCAATGACCCACATTTCATCGGCCACTTTTTTATTCCCAGGCCAACCTTCAACCGCATGAAAACGGCTAAGCACCCGCTTCACATTGCCATCTAAAATAGCCGCGTATTTACCCATGCTGATACTGGCAATGGCTCCGGCCGTTGAACGGCCAATGCCCGATAACGATTCTAACTCTTCAACGCTTTGAGGAAACTCACCGCCAAACTCATTCACTACGGTTTGCGCGCACTTATGAAGATTGCGGGCACGAGCGTAGTAACCCAACCCCGTCCAGTGATGTAACACATCGTCACTACTGGCTTTAGCTAGAGCTTCAACCGTGGGGAAAGATTGCATAAAACGTTGATAATAGGGAATAACCGTCACTACCTGAGTCTGCTGCAACATAATTTCAGATACCCATACTCGATAAGGGGTTTTATTGTGCTGCCAAGGTAGGTCGTGACGTCCATTATCATCAAACCAGCTGAGAACAGCTTGGCTAAAAGCAGAAGATGGGCTCATAGTAATGTTATACAGCGTTGAAAATTAGGCGCCAAGATTACCTTAATGGCTGTTTAGATGTAAGCAAAGCTTAAGTGAAACCGCATGCACAAGGCCGCCAAAATTTTATAGGGACAGTAAATCCACTTGAATGGGGCGCTGGATATATTCCTCTAATTCATTACCCGGCATGGGTCTGGCAATCAAATAACCCTGACCATATTCACAGCGGTTTGAGCGTAAGAAGTCGATTTGCTCTTTGGTCTCAATGCCTTCTGCCACCACTCTTAAATTGAGTTTGTGCGCCATAGCAATAACCGCAGCGGTAATTTCCATGTCGCTGACATCGTTGGGAATATCCATCACAAAAGAGCGATCAACTTTTAATACATCAATAGGGAAACGCTTAAGGTAACTTAATGAGGAATAGCCGGTACCAAAGTCATCAATTGCGATAGAGATGCCCATTTGTTTAATTTTTCGCATGGTGAAAATGGCGCTTTCCACATGGTCCATCAAAGTACTTTCTGTGATCTCTAATTCGATCACATCAACCGGGCACCCTGTCATCTGAATACTTTCATTTAAATCATGAATCAGATTAGGGTCGCTAAATTGGCGCGCAGATAAATTCACTGCCATCTTGGCATGCTCAGGCCATATACCTAAATCCATTAAATGGCGAACCTGTAATAGGCTTTGTCTGAAAACAAACTTACCAATGGGAATAATCAAACCACTTTCTTCGGCAATGGGGATAAACCGGTCCGGTGGAATCATATCTTTGCCTTTTGGTTTCCAACGAATTAAAGCCTCTACGCCAATAAAGCGATAGCTGAGCAGATCAATTTTAGGTTGGAAATAAATAATAAATTCATCATTGTGTTCAATGGAGTGCCTTAAATCTTTTTCAATCTCAAGGTAACCCATCATTTCTTTGTTCATATCTTCTGAGAAGAATTGAAAATTATTTCGCCCCATGGCTTTTGCGCGGTACATGGCCATGTCGGCATTACGCATCAGTTTGTTGGCATCTTTTGCGTCCGTTGGTGACATGGTAATACCAATACTTACCGTGTTAATCACCGTTTGTTTTTTCAATGTAATGGGTTTGCATAAATGCTTAAGAATTTTATCTGCAATATGACGCACCCCGTGAGTAGAGTCCACGTCACTGAGCAGCACGGTGAATTCATCCCCGCCAATTCGGCTCACTGTATCGGTTTCTCGAACACTTTCTCGTAACCTTTGTGCGGTTTCAACCAACAGCTGATCACCCGCATCGTGCCCTAGGCTGTCATTGATACGTTTAAATTGATCCAAGTCTAAAAATAATAAAGCCACAAACGTGCCTCGGCGTTTGCTCTCGGCCACGGCTTTATTTAAACGGTCTTGAAATAACCGCCGATTTGAAAGGCCGGTTAACGGGTCATAAAACGCAAGATTTTCCATTTGCAATTGCGCGTTTTTCAAATCTGTAATATCGCTAATCGCGCCCATATAACCATATACATCCCCTTTTCCGTCATGAAGTACACTGGCTTCGATAATGGTCCAGGTTACTTCATCCTGCTTTTCAAACCCCACTTCGATAACAAACTCTTGATGACTTTGAATCAGTGCACTCCATGCTTTTAATGTGCGACGACGATCCTCGGATCGAATGCGCCCAAGCCAGTGCTCTAAATTAGCTAAGGGTTGATGAATACCCGTGATCTCAGACCAACGGCTATTTACATAGGTAATTTGATGCTGCAGATTAATTTGGAAAATACCCACAGGTGATAATGTGGCCAGTTGACGAAATTTTTCTTCACTGGCGTACATGCGTTCAGTTTCATCTTCAATTTTACTGAGCATGCCGTTAAAAACATCGGCCATATCGCCAATTTCATCTTTTACTTCTTTCTCAGCTCGAAGACTATAGTCCTGCTGCTCGGTGATCTCACGGGCTGTGGCCGTGATTTTTTGAATCGGCTTTAATAATAAAAGCTGGAGATACTTCGCCAGCACCATGGACAACATGAGCACGGCAAACATCACCAACACTATGAACAACAATTGTTGTTGCCAGCGCTCATTAAGCCAATTGAGACTTAAGCTCATATACAAGGTGCCCACAGGTAGGCCATCCAGTTCAATGGGCTCGTAAATTTCTATGGTGTCAGCAATGCTAAGATCCGATTCTTTAGGCACCTCAGGGCACGGCTTTTGATCAAGATGCGTAAAGTGGTGTACCGCAAATACTTGCTGGCCACTGTCATAGATACAGGCCATCAATACATTGGGGTTTTCACCTAAAGCTTTTAGGTTGGCTTGGGCTTGCCTGGCATCTGCAAAAATCAAAGCGGCAGTACTGCGGTTAGCCACAATGCCCGCCAAAATTCTCATGTCTTCCGATACATTCGCCACTTCTTGTATGCGGTCATACCTCACCAGCGCCACAGAGCTCACTGTAACCGCCAGCACGCTGGTAATCACGATACTGGCGATCAGCTTAGTACGCAGGTGTAAACGCGGAAGCCAATTCATTATTGACCTCCTTTTTTAATCTTACTGGCCACTTCAAGTAAATTGGCCGCAAAGGATAATCCGGCTATACGCGCTAGATCGATATTAATATGCAAGCGCACTCGCTGGTCTTCTAAAACAAACACCACCATAGCCTTATCAATATTCTGGGCCCCATCAGCCACGGTTAATACAGGATGCGTGCGAAGCCAGGCGGATAATTCTAAAGGGTTAATACGAGCAGGAGAAGATAGAACCAGTAGATGGCATTTTTGTGCATCAGCCAATGTCTGAACACGCTGAAATTTAATGGCTTTATTAAATACCGTTCGCCCCTGCATTTTCTGCAAGTTGCCTTGGTATGAGTCCGGGCCTAATAAGCAGAGATTAAAATGGTCAAATTGCTTGCGCTCTTCTGGCCAGAAGACAAATTTACTGATCTGGAATAAATAAGCTGACTTGATTTGATTGGTATTAAGTTCACTGAAGGCACTAACCGACCCACCAGCGAGACACCCAGTAACTATAAATATTACACATATATGACGCCAGCCTTTGGCCATATAAGACATTTTCCACAATGAATGAACAGAGTAATGGTTATACCCATTATATTGAGGTTAGGCTGGTTTAGGTTTCAACGCAAACCGCAAGTCCATTAGAGCTTGCGGTTATTAAGGAGAGGATTTACCGGAAGGTTAAAGCTGAACAGATTGCAGCTGGGCAATGGTTTTATCAATGCCATCGCGTTGAATTTGATCGTTAAACTGAGCACGGTAGGTACGGATCAAGCCAAGACCCGCAATGGTCGCATCATACACAAGCCACTGACCTGGCTTTGGTTGATATAAACGATACTGAAGATTGACTGGGCTACCACCGGCCACATGAATGTCCGAGCTAACAATGGCTTTATCTCCGGATTTATTAAAGCGAGTTTCACCATAGGTGACGTCTTGGCCGGTATAGGCTTTAAAGGCACCGGCATAAGTCTTGATTAATAAACGCTTAAAACCTTCAGAGAAGTCGGCACGCTGCTTATCATTGATGTCTTTCCAGTATTTACCTAGGGCCAACTGTGACATGCGTTCTTGGTCAATGATCGGCAGCATGCGGGTTTCAACCAGCTGAAGCAAAAACTCAGGACCTTGATCTAACTTATCTTTATTGGCCAGAATCTCAGCCAACACCACATCCGATACCGACTTCACCACGCTTTGCGGATGAGGTTCTTGTGCCTGGACAGGTAACACCAAGGCCATCACTAGGCCCAATACACTGATTAAACGAAACATGATTTTTTCTCCATAAATAATAATGCTAAGTATAATTCTTGATCTAGATAAGATAAAGACTGCCAAAACCAACTAATTGTTTCACAATAAAGACAATACTAGCGAGGCAAAAAGCGCCAACCCTGTAAATATTGCACAAAACCCAGTTCATACAAGCCAGATAACTGGCCCTTGTCGTCTTTTATGTAAAGCGCCACCTGGGTTTCATTTGCCCATTGGCACAGACGCACCAGCAGCTGCTTTGCCACACCACGCTTGCGCGTGACGTTGCGAACACATACCTGCTCTATTTGATAAGTATACGCCGGGGCCGCTGAATCAGATTGCGCCACCAGACGCGCCGCGCTCACAATGCGGTCATTAAAGCGGCCCAAGGCAATGTTCGCTCCCTGATTCACCTGCTGCAAAGCCCAAGCTGAACCTTTGATGAGCGGATCTTGGGGGAACCAATCACTTGGCGCATCAGCGTAGAGTTTGTCCAGATCCAAGTTGTCTTGCTCGGATGGCTTTTCTAGCCACTGTAAATGTATAGGCAAGGTCTTATCCCATAGCAGCCATAAATCGGCAGCCATTCTATCTAGGATTCCTTAATATCGCCACGCGCAATGCGCGCCGAACTCTAACCACGTTGGATTGTTTAAGGTATACTCGGTTTTTTATTTACCCTTTGGATTTAGACCATGGCACAGCGTACGGCGTCGGTTGAACGCAATACCTCAGAAACCCAAATCAAAGTCTCTGTAAACCTAGACGGTACAGGTAAGGCTCAATTTGATACTGGTATGCCTTTCCTTGAGCATATGCTGGATCAAATTGCCCGCCATGGCCTAGTGGACCTAGATATTGTTTGCAAAGGGGACAACCATATTGACGATCACCACAGTGCTGAAGACACGGGTATCACCCTTGGCCAAGCATTCGCAAAAGCCATCGGCGATAAAAAAGGTCTGCGCCGTTACGGCCACGCTTATGTACCATTAGATGAAGCCCTTAGCCGTGTTGTCATCGACTTCTCTGGCCGCCCTGGCTTGGAATACAAAATTCCTTTCACCCGTGGCAGTGTGGGTGGATTTGATACCGAGCTGTTTTATGAGTTCTTCCAAGGGTTTGTGAACCACGCCGGCGTGACACTTCACATCGACAACCTTAAGGGTCACAACGCTCACCACCAAATTGAAACCGTGTTCAAAGCATTTGGTCGCGCCTTGCGCATGGCCATGGAAGTAGACCCAAGAATGGAAGGCATGATTCCTTCAACGAAAGGTTCTTTGTAATCTTCCCTTAACACGCTTTTAAATTTTATTGATCACCCAGCTTGCTGAAATAAAAACGCGGCTGGGTGACGCCAAAAAAATTGTTAACGCAGTATTGGCAAGCTCCACAAAGCGAGAGAACACCCATGAAAAGCAAGATTTGTGCAGTCATTGATTATGGCATGGGCAACCTACACAGCGCGTCCAAAGCCTTGGAACACGCTGGCAACGATACATCCGTTATCGTGACTTCTGATCCTGAAACCATTTTAAAAGCCGACCACGTCGTATTACCCGGTGTCGGTGCCATGCGCGATTGCATGGGCGAAATCTTGCGTTTGGGTGTTGACCAAGTTGTGGCAGAAGTGGCTAAAACCAAACCCCTTTTAGGTATTTGTGTGGGCATGCAAGCCATGATGCACCACAGCGAAGAAAACGGCGGTGTGGCGTGTTTGGAATATTTCCCGGGTAAGGTTCAGTTCTTTGGCAACGAACTCATTGAAACCCAAGGCACCCAAACCGGTGAAAAACTAAAAGTCCCTCACATGGGTTGGAATCAAGTTTCACAAGTAGCTCACCCAATGTGGGACAAGATCGAAGACAACAGCCGTTTTTATTTTGTGCACAGCTATTTTGTTACCGCAGAAAACGAAGCTCACATAAAAGGCCGCGGTCATTATGGCAAAGATTTTGTTGCCGCCATCGGCCAAGACAATGTATTTGCCGTGCAGTTTCACCCAGAAAAAAGTCACACCGCAGGCTTGCAGTTGTTAGAAAACTTTTTAAATTGGGATGGGCAAGCATAAGCCATCGAAAATATTAGCATTAAACTTGATGGGTTACGCTCGTGCCTCGCTAACCCATCCTACGAAATAATTTTATAAGTAAGCTATATTGGATGCAGTTAAGACAAGGCATCAATAAGCGGGAAAAATG
>NYTP01000117.1 GCA_002683575.1 Bermanella sp. | reverse complement strand
CATGAATCCATGCCTGAAAAAGTGTTTGCCGTCACCGGCCACTTTAAAACCATTGATGTATTAATTAACAACGCTGGCATCTCTCAACGCTCGCTGTGTTTGGACACCGATTTATCTGTGTATAAAACGCTGCTTGATGTGGATGTGCTGGGTCAAATTGCACTTACCAAACAAGTATTACCTGTGATGGTAAAGCAGGGCTCTGGTCATATCGCTGTGACATCCAGTGTGGCCGGTAAAGTGGGCGTGAAACTGCGCACCGGTTATTGTGCCGCTAAACATGCGGTGATGGGTTTTTTTGATGCGCTACGTGCTGAAGTGGCCGAGTATGGTATTCAAGTGAGTACAATTACGCCGGGCTTTATTAAAACGGACATTTCTAAGAATGCCGTCACCGAAAATGGTGGCCAATTCGGTGTGGATGATGACGATATAAAAGGCGGTATGGATGTAAATAAATGCGCTCAGGTCATTATCAAACAAATGAATAAGGGTAAAAAAGAAATTGCTGTGGGAGAAGGCTTGTCTATGGTTGCTTTGACGCTAAAGCGTTTTTTCCCTGGTGTATTATTTAAAATGGTTGAGAAAAAATAATAAGCACGTTTCGCTAAAACAGTTCAATGTCGTCGTTATCGTTGTTTCGCGCATTTTCTTCAGCAAGCACCATTTCTTTTAGGTCGGCTAATTCAGCGTCATTGAGCTTGGCAATATCTAATGACTGAAACGTGCGCTTTAATGCTTGGTCTGTTTGGAAACAACGTAAATGTGCTACGCCCTTGCCGGGAATCGTCATGGGGTTTTGGTTGATAACCGACTTCGCACAGTAAATGCAGCTCATTCCCATAAGTATTCCCTCTATACCAGTTTGCTAAACAGGGCCTGATTACTCAGGCCTTGGTGCATAGGCAAACACATCACTTAACATTTGAGATGACTCGAACCCTTTGCTTTCTAATCCACCCAATACGCTATACACAAAGTTTGGCCCACCGCAGCACACCACTTTCGCTTTTGATAAATTACCGAGTTTTAAATGCAGTAACTCTTCAACGGTCAGTTCAGTAAAAAAAGCACTCTCGGGGGATTCTGGGGTCATCGCCTGATAATGAATTAACCCATCATCCGCCCATTTCTGAGCAAGGTCAGAATAAAAGCCACTGTCGTCACGGTTAATCCAATATAAATGAATAGCGCTATGCTGATGCTTTAATTGCTCTTCAATCATGGCTTTGGCTTGAGCAAAACCAGTACCAGCCACAATGAACACCAAAGGGTCATGCAGATTGAATTGATCCGCTTGTGTTTTTAGCCATACATCCCCTTTTGGCAAGCGTGCACGAACGGTGGGATTATTTTGCAAAAATTGCAAAATAATCTGGCTTGATTGGTTGTCAGAGCTGACACCTAGGTGCAGTTCAACGCGACGATCATCGGGTGCACTGGCAATGGTGAAAGGGTATTCAGAATCATTGATTAACAATTCCAGATATTGCCCTGCATGATAACTGATGGGTTTACCTGCTGGTGCCAATAACTCAACTTGGTATACGCCGCCTTCTAGTGCGGTAACGTCTTGTATTTGAAACGCAACATGTTGCAAAGCAATTTCTCCGGGTCCTAGCACCTTGTCTAGCTCCAAAATTAGGTCGCTGCGTGGTTTAGATACACAGCAAAGCAATGGGTTAACATCTGGATGATCTGCATTCTTTTTACCTTCGGGTGTGTCGACCACACCTGCTAACATATGAGCTTTGCAAATCTCGCAATTACCATTGGTACAGCTTTTACGAATTTTAATGCCGGCACGTTGTGCGGCATCCAGAACGCTTTCATCTTCGCGGGCCTCAAATTGAAGCCCTTTTGGTTGAATCGTAATTTGATGCGTCATAATTAAGTTTAGGACGGTTCATCAAGAATATTTAATTCTTCCCACATATCATCGACTTTTTGTTTAACCGCTTCGTCCATGACGATGGGGATACCCCATTCACGGTCGGTTTCACCGGGCCATTTATTAGTGGCGTCTAGCCCCATCTTGCTGCCAAGCCCAGAAACGGGTGAGGCAAAGTCCAGGTAATCGATGGGTGTGTGGTCGATTAATGTGGTATCACGTGTTGGGTCCATACGGGTTGTAATGGCCCATATCACGTCGTTCCAGTCACGTGCGTTCACATCATCATCCGTGACAATTACAAACTTGGTGTACATAAACTGGCGTAAGAAAGACCAAACACCCAACATGACGCGCTTAGCGTGACCAGGGTATTGTTTCTTAATGGTCACCACTGCCATGCGATAACTACAGCCTTCAGGAGGTAAGTAGAAGTCGGTGATCTCAGGAAATTGCTTTTGCAAAATCGGTACAAACACTTCGTTCAGCGCTACCCCTAAAATGGCGGGCTCATCTGGCGGACGGCCAGTATAGGTGCTGTGATAAATCGGGTCTTTTCTATGGGTAATGCGTTCTACGGTGAAAACAGGGAATTGGTCCACTTCATTGTAGTAACCCGTGTGGTCGCCAAAGGGCCCTTCATCGGCCATGTCATCTGGGTAGATGAAACCTTCTAAAATGTACTCTGCGCTGGCTGGTACCATTAAATCGTTACCAATGGATTTAACCACCTCGGTGCGCGAGTCACGTAATAAACCTGCAAAGGCGTATTCAGAAAGGGTGTCAGGCACCGGTGTGACGGCGCCTAATATAGTGGCTGGGTCTGCGCCTAATGCCACTGAAACAGGGTAGGGCTGACCTGGGTTTTGTTGCTGAAATTCACGGAAATCCAAGGCGCCACCGCGATGGCTTAACCAGCGCATAATGAGTTTATTTTTCGCGATCACTTGCTGACGATAAATGCCCAGATTGTGGCGATCCTTGTTTGGCCCTTTAGTGATGACTAAAGGCCAAGTGATTAAGGGTGCGGCATCGCCGGGCCAGCAATGTTGGATCGGCAGTTTGCCCAAGTCCACATCATCGCCTTCGATCACGATGTCTTGGCAAGGGGCTTTTTTTACCACTTTTGCACTTAGGCTTAAAACTTTTTTAAAGATAGGCAGCTTTGACCAAGCGTCTTTCAAGCCTTTTGGTGGTTCTGGCTCTTTTAGAAAAGCCAGTAACTTACCCACTTCGCGCAGGGCTTCAACACTGGATTCGCCCATACCCATGGCAACCCGTTTCGGTGTTCCGAATAAATTGGCCAGTACTGGAACATCAGAGCCAACAGGGTTTTCGAATAGTAAGGCAGGGCCACCTGCACGCAATGTGCGGTCGCAGATCTCGGTCATTTCCAACTTGGTGTCCACAGGTACGCTAATGCGTTTTAATTCGCCCTGTTTTTCCAATTGCTGGATGAAGTCGCGTAAGTCCTTATATTTCATCAGGATTTCTTATCTTTAAATAAAACAAAAGCAGTCAAAGACTGCTTTTTAAAAAATGAACTAAACACTTTAGGTAAGTGTAAAAGCGCCGCTTAAGTTGCAATATAGGCCGTAAGATACGGCCATATTGGTCGCCTAAGGGGCTAAGAATTAACCCTTCATGGTAAGGAAGAATTCTTCATTAGTTTTAGTTCCGCGTAAACGGTCGATCATAAATTCAACCGCTGATAGGTCTTCCATTTCGGCGATGATTTTACGTAGAATCCACAAGCGTTGCAGTTCAGCTTCTGGCATCATTTGGTCTTCACGACGTGTACCAGACTTACGAATATTCATCGCAGGGTATATACGCTTCTCAGCGGCTTTCCGATCAAGGTGTAATTCTTGGTTACCGGTACCTTTGAATTCTTCGTAGATAACTTCGTCCATTTTAGAGCCTGTATCCACAAGTGCCGTTGCGATAATGGTTAATGAACCACCTTCTTCAACGTTACGCGCAGCACCAAAGAAACGCTTAGGTTTTTCTAATGCATGAGCATCCACACCACCAGTTAATACTTTACCTGAAGATGGGATAACGGTGTTGTATGCACGGGCAAGACGCGTAATGGAATCCAATAGAATGACCACGTCACGCTTGTGTTCAACCAAACGCTTGGCTTTCTCGATGACCATTTCAGCCACTTGTACGTGACGTGCTGGTGGCTCATCAAATGTAGAGGCAACCACTTCACCGCGCACACTACGTTGCATTTCGGTTACTTCTTCTGGGCGTTCATCAATCAGCAGTACGATCATTTCGCATTCTGGATTGTTGTGCGTGATCGATTGAGCGATGGTTTGTAACAACATGGTTTTACCCGCTTTAGGCGGTGCCACGATCAGACCACGTTGACCTTTACCAATAGGTGCAATCAAGTCGATGATACGGCTGGATAAATCTTCTGTGCTGCCAGTGCCTTGCTCTAAGACAAAACGCTCGTTCGGGAAAAGCGGTGTTAAGTTTTCGAACAAGATTTTGCTTTTTGATTTTTCAGGGGCTTCGCCGTTGACTTCATTTACTTTTAATAACGCGAAGTAACGCTCGCCATCTTTAGGTGGACGAATTTTGCCGGCTAAAAAGTCACCTTTACGCATATTAAAGCGACGAATTTGGCTAGGGCTTACATAGATGTCGTCTGGGCCTGCAAGGTAAGAGCTGTCTGCAGAGCGTAAAAAACCAAAGCCATCTTGTAGAATTTCCAGCACACCATCGCCGTAAATGTCTTCACCGCCTTTGGCGTGACGTTTTAGGATAGAGAAAATAAGGTCTTGCTTACGTGAGCGGCTCACGTTTTCCATGCCCATGCTTTCTGCGATTTCTAACAGCTGAGCAACGGATTTTTTCTTGAGTTCTGTAAGATTCATATGGATATGAGAGTTCTGATTGAAGATTAAGTGAGGGAATTACTTTTTTTGATTAGAGTGAGCGGGACCGCTCGGTACATGCTGAACTAACTATAGTCGCTTTTATTTTTTGAGTCCAGAAACTAGTCAAAAAACAATCAACAAATAAAAACCCAGCGCATGGCTGGGTTTTATTGCATCGATTAGATGGTGCTGTCGATGAACGCAGTTAGCTGAGACTTAGACAGTGCGCCAACCTTGGTACCTTCGATGTTGCCACCTTTAAAGATCATTAAGGTTGGGATACCGCGGATGCCAAACTTAGGTGGTGTTGCTTCGTTTTGGTCGATGTTCAATTTAGCAACTTTAAGTTTACCAGCGTACTCTTCCGCAATTTCTTCTAGTACTGGGGCGATCATTTTACAAGGACCACACCATTCAGCCCAGTAGTCAACAAGGACAGGGACGTCAGATTGTACAACGTCGGCGTCAAAAGAATCGTCAGTCAGGGTAATGATATTTTCGCTCATGGGGCTAGATACTCGTTAAGTGACACAGGAATGTGCATGTTTTAATGGGGCCAATCATAGCATTTCGAACCCTTGGTTCAAGTAATTACTGTTTTGCGCCACGCTTTATAGGTTGCTTAATATGTGGCCAAAATGGCATCTGAAGGTGTTATATGGGTACAAGATAGATGTTTATCAATGCTTAGCATGGGGTTTCACTGGCATCTTAAGCGTAAGCGTGCAAAATACCCATTTGCTCTCGTTCAATTGCATAAGTGATTTATGGAACACAGTGTTCAGTCTCAACAGGTGTTAGCGGCCGTCGACCTTGGTTCTAACAGCTTTCATATGGTCATGGCTCGCTTGATTAATGGCCAACTGCAGATCATTGATCAGCGCGGTGAAAAAGTGCAACTTGCCGCCGGATTACATCCCATTAATGGCATGGCCGATGACGCGCAAGAGCGTGCACTGGCCTGTCTTGAGCGTTTTGGCCAGCACCTTCGTGGTCTTGATCCACATCTTGTAACCATACTTGGCACCAATACTCTGCGCGCAGCGCGTAATAGCTATGGCTTCATGCAAAAAGCGAAAAAGGTGCTGGGTTTCCCCATTGAAGTGATTTCAGGCATTGAAGAAGCCAGGCTTGTGTATTTGGGGGTGGCCCATACATTGGCCGATGATGACGGTAAGCGCTTGGTGATCGACATTGGTGGTGGCAGTACCGAGTTTATTATTGGTGAACGCTTTGCACCTTTAAAAATGGAAAGTCTAGGCCTGGGTTGTGTGACCTATACCGACCGCTTTTTTGCTGACGGTGAGTTGACTGAAAAAGCATTTAGTCAGGCCATTGCGGCGGCCCGTCGTGAGTTGCTGAGTATTAAAGTGCCTTATCAAAGACTAGGCTGGCAAAACGTGGTGGGCAGCTCTGGCACCATGCGAGCGACCAACCGAGTATTAATGAATTATGGTTTGAGTGAAGAAGGGATTAATTTAAAAGCCCTATATGCGCTGAAAAAAATCGTACTGCAAACCAAAACCATTGATAAGTTAGAACTGCAAGGGGTGAAAGAGCAGCGCCTTGAGGTCTTCCCTGCTGGACTGGCGGTATTAATCGCTATCTTTGAAGTATTAGAAATAGACAGCATTACCTACAGCGATGGGGCGTTGCGTGAAGGTGCGCTTTACGATTTGATTGGGCGGGTGAACCATGAAGATGTGCGTGAAAAAACCGTAAAAGCCATGCAGTCTCGTTTTGTGGTGGATGCCGCTCAAGCGCTCAATGTTAAAAACACGGCCATGTATTTATACGACCAAGTGGCTGATCGCTGGAAGGTTAACGAGCCCGGCTGTAAAGATGCCCTGCGCTGGGCGGCGGACTTACATGAAGTGGGGCTAGCCATTGCCCACAGCGCTTATCACAAGCACAGCGCGTACTTGGTGCAGTTTTGTGATATGCCAGGTTTCACGAAACAAAACCAAGAAACCTTAGCCATTTTATTGCGCGGGCATCGAAAAAAATTACCGATTCAAGACGTGGTGAATATGAGTAAGCGTGGTGCAAAAACCCATCTGCGTTTATCTATATTACTGCGTTTGGCTGTATTGCTGCATTTTGGTCGAGGGGTAGAAGAGGTGGTCGAACCGACCATAAAAGCTTTTAAGTATTCCATTAAGTTAACCTTCCCTGAAGGCTATTTGGAAAATAATCCCATGACACGAATGGATTTAGAGCGAGAAAAAAACCTGTTAGAAGAAGGCTTGTATGATTTAACCTTTCAATAAATATTTGAATAAAAAAAGCCCCCGTTGAACTGCACCCCAAAGGTTGGATTGAGTGTCCAACTTTTGGGGTGCAGTTCACGTTGAGCAATCAATGGGGGCTTTTTTTATGACGTTTAAATGGCAAATGTATCCAGTAAGATATGCTGGGCACTGATTTTTTCTTCACCCGCTTTTGGCTCTAATTTAATGTAGGTACCATCGCGCTGTAAAATCCAGCTTTGAGAATTATCCTGTAGATATAAATCCAAATCATGTTTCATCCGCTTGGCCCATTTTTCATTATCAATGGGAAAACACGTCTCCACACGATTTAATAAATTACGTTCCATCCAATCGGCACTGGCACCAAAGATTTTAGGTGCGTCATTGTTTTCAAAATAGTACACACGGGTGTGCTCCAAAAATCGACCAATAATGCTGCGCACACGGATGTTTTCACTGACACCGGGTATGCCTGGCACCAATCGACACATACCGCGCACGATACAGTCAATTTCGACACCTGCTTGGCTCGCTTGATAAAGAGCTTTGATGATTTTAGGTTCGGTTAATGAGTTCACTTTTACAATGATACGCGCCGGTTTTCCGTGGGCGGCGTTATCGGTTTCTTTGGCGATGAGTGCCAGTAAACTTTTATGCAGTGTAAACGGCGCGTGATAAATCTTTTTAATACTCAGGGCTTTACCCATGCCGGTGAGCTGCTGAAACACCTTGTGGATATCTTCGGTAATATCTTTGTTGCAGGTAATTAAACTGTAATCCGTATATAAGCGGGCATTCCCTGCATGGTAGTTGCCGGTGCCTAGGTGAACATAGCGGCGCAGTTTTTTATTTTCACGACGTACAATCATTAACATTTTAGCGTGGGTTTTATAGCCAACGACGCCATATACCACCACCGCCCCCGCTTCTTGTAAGCGGTTCGCTAGATGCAGGTTTTCTTCTTCATCAAAGCGCGCACGCAGCTCGATGACCACGGTCACCTCTTTGCCTTTGCGCGCAGCATCCACCAGGGCATCAACGATTTCGCTGGTGGCGCCGGTGCGATATAAGGTTTGCTTGATGGCTAATACGTCTGAATCTTTAGCGGCGGTGCGCACCAAGTCCACCACAGGCGTGAAACTTTGGAAGGGGTGTAATATCAGCTGGTCGCTTTTTTTAATGGCTTCAAAAAAATCTTTTTTACCTTGTAAGCCCTTCGGGATGCCTGGGGTAAAAGAAGGGTAACGCAGTTCTGGGCGATTGGCGCCTGCGGCCACGGCCATTAAGCGGTGTACGTTCACTAAACCATTTACTCGGTATAAGTCTTGTTCGGATAAATTAAATTTATCTAATAAAAACTGCCATAAAGGCGGTGGGCAATTGTCAGCCACTTCTAAGCGCACAGCATCACCAAAGTCGCGCTCGTGTAATTCACCTTCAAGAGCGCTGGCTAGGTCAGCCACATCTTCTTTATCAAAGGTTAAGTCTGCGTTGCGAGTTAAGCGGAACTGGTAACAGCCCTTGACCTTCATGCCGGGGAAAAGCTCGTCGGCAAATTCGTGAATCATGCTCGATAAGAACACGTAATTGTCGCCGCCCTCGCAGATGTCATCCGGCAAGCGAGAAATACGCGGCAATGAGCGCGGTGCAGGAATCAAGGCTAAACCTGTGTTGCGGCCAAACGCATCTTTGCCGTCTAATTCAACGATGAAGTTTAGAGACTTATTCACCAAACGTGGGAACGGATGGGCGGGGTCTAAACCAATGGGGCTGATCACCGGTTGAATTTCTTCGTTGAAGTATTTTTTTACCCAGTTTTTTTGCTTAGTAGTCCAGTCGGCACGACGAATAAAGCGAATGTTTTCTTCTTCAAGTTGAGGAAACAGTTTTTCGTTTAAAATGACGTATTGGCGCTCAACGGTATGACTGACCAAGTGATAAATTTGTTCAAGTACGTCCGCTGGTGGTGAGCCATCAGGGCCTGGGATTTCACGGCTAAAGGCTAGCTGCTTTTTAAGTTCAGCAACGCGCACTTCAAAAAACTCATCGAGGTTACTGGAGAAAATACACAAAAACATTAAGCGGTTTAATAATGGATGTGAGTCATCTAAGGCTTGTTCGAGCACACGAATATTAAACTGCATGTGGCTAAGCTCACGGTTAAAATAAAATTCCGGTGAACTTAAGTCGATGCTGTTATTGGTATCCGTGGTGCTCATGTTTATCCTTATTATTAAAATTTGCTAATGCTAAATGCCTTTTGTGTACCATTTATGACGTGGCCGTTTATTTATTCATCTCAATGGCAGCGGCCTTGGCAAAGTAGGTCAAGATGCCATCGGCGCCTGCGCGCTTGATGCACATGAGGCTCTCCATCATAACGGCTTTTTCGTCTAGCCAGCCGTTTTGTACGGCCGCCATATGCATGGCGTACTCACCGCTCACTTGATACACAAACGTAGGGGCTTGGAATTCATCTTTGACGCGACGCACGATATCCAAATAAGGCATGCCGGGTTTGATCATGATCATGTCGGCCCCTTCAGATAAGTCCATGCTCACCTCGTGTAAGGCTTCATTGGAGTTGGCTGGATCCATTTGATAATTAAACTTGTTGCCCTTACCAAGGTTGCCCGCGCTGCCCACCGCATCACGGAACGGCCCGTAATAAGCCGAGGCGTATTTGGCGCTGTAAGCCAAGATACGTGCATTCACATGTTGGGTTTCTTCAAGCGCCGCGCGAATCATACCGATACGACCATCCATCATATCACTGGGGGCGACGATGTCCGCGCCTGCGTCGGCATGGCTAACCGCTTGCATGACCAAGGTTTCAACGGTGCGGTCGTTTAATACATAGCCACTTTCGTCGATGATGCCGTCCTGCCCATGGGTAGTGAAAGGGTCAAGCGCCACATCTGTGATGACACCCATCTCAGGGCAGGCCGCTTTGATGGCTTTTACCGCACGCTGGGCTATGCCATCTGGGTTGTAGGCTTCTTCAGCAAATTCACTTTTGTGCTCATTGGGTGTCACGGGGAACAATGCCACCGCTGGCACGCCAAGGGTGCTTAATAGTTTGCATTCTTCAACGGCAAGATCGATGGATAAACGCTCAATGCCCGGCATGGAGATAATGGGTTCGCGCTGATTTTTACCGTCTAAGATGAACATAGGGTAAATCAGATTGTTTGGGCTTAACTGGTTTTCGCGCATCAAGCGGCGGCTGAAATCATCAGCTCGCATACGACGCATGCGCGTTTCAGGGTAAAAACGTTGGCCATCATTAAATGCCATGGTGAACTCCCAGCTAGATTTAAATTGCGCGCTATTGTACTGCAAGCCATGGTTTTTTGCTTATGATTGAGGACAAGCAAACTAAAAACAGTGATGCTGCGTAAGTCATTGCAGCAATAATAGTCAGTATAGCGTTTAAATCAGAACCTTCGTTGCCCAAACCTCTAGCAATCGGCCTTAGTTAGGTCTTTGGTTTACACTATTCCAAACATCAAGGGTTTATATCTGAACTAAGCCCTGCATACTGGCTCAAAATAAGAACGTTTTAATCAAATGGACTCAATATGAAAAAGCTTCTCATCATTGCCGCGCTTGCGGCCATTATCACGGCCCTGGTGGTATTTGATGCTCAGCAGTACCTTACGCCTGACTTTTATCAGCAATTATTCAGCGAGCAGCCTCTTCTGACCGGAGCCATCTTTTTTACGGTCTATGTGATTGCCACGGCCTTATCCATTCCAGGTGCCGCTGCGTTAACGTTAATTGGTGGTGCCATATTTGGTTTAGGTTGGGGTTTGTTGCTCATTAGTTTTGCCAGTTCTCTGGGGGCGACGTTTGCGTTTTTGATCACCCGACTTTTATTAAAAGACTGGGTGCAGGCTAAGTTTGGCAGCTACCTTGGCACATTAAATAAAGGGATTGAAAAAGACGGTGCGTTTTATTTGTTTACCTTGCGTTTAATTCCGGTGGTGCCGTTTTTCGTTATAAACCTAGTGATGGGATTAATGCCCATTAAAGCATGGACATTCTACTGGGTAAGCCAGTTGGGTATGTTGGCCGGTACCGCGGTGTATGTGAACGCCGGTGCTCAGCTCGGTCAATTAGATGAATTATCGTTTGCAGGCATTATGACCCCAGGGTTATTAGGCAGCTTTGTATTATTGGCCCTGTTCCCATGGATTGCCCGTACCTTGATTAATAAAGTGAAAAAGAACCGTGCGTTTAAAGCGTACTCCAAACCAAAAACCTTTGACGATAACTTGTTAGTGATTGGTGCGGGCGCTGGCGGTTTAGTGAGTAGCTACATTGCTGCGGCCACGAAAGCGAAAGTGACGTTAATTGAAAAACACAAAATGGGCGGTGATTGTTTAAACACCGGTTGCGTTCCCTCTAAGGCCATTATTCATGCAGCCAGTTTGGCCCATGAAGCGCGCGGTGCTAAAAGCGTGGGTGTGGATGTGGGTGACGTAAACGTGGATTTTGCACAAGTGATGCAGTCCGTGCATGCGGGTATTAAAGAGGTGGAGCCCCACGACAGCATTGAGCGTTATGAAGGGTTAGGCGTGAACTGTATTACCGGTAGCGCGACCTTGGTCAACCCATGGACGGTGGAAATTGAAACCGAACAGGGCAAACAAACCCGAACCGCTCGAAACATTATTATTGCTGCAGGTGGGCGCCCTAAGGTGTTTCCAATTCCCGGTATCGATGAAGTCGGTTATTACACCTCAGACACCTTATGGGGAATCAAAGAGCAACCCAAGCGCCTACTAGTTATCGGTGCCGGACCCATTGGTTGTGAGCTAGCACAAAGCTTCCACCGTTTAGGTAGCCAGGTCACCATGGTTGACCCTGCTCCGCACATTTTAGGTCGTGAAGATGCCGATGTGGTGGCCGAGGTTACCGAGCAGTTTAAACAGGAAGGCATTGAGCTGATGAGTCAGTGTAAGCCTAAGTCTTTTGCTATGGTGAATGGTGAAAAACAGGCCACCATAGACACGCCTGAGGGCGAACAAACGCTAGTCTTTGATGCCATGATCATGGCCGTGGGTCGTGAAGCCAATGTTAAAGGTTATGGTCTAGATAACCTTAATATTCAGCTTGATGAGCGCGGCAATATCTTGGTCGATGAATATTTAGAAACCAGCATGCCAGGCGTATACGCCGTAGGTGATGTGATTGGCGGCTATCAATTTACCCACGTTTCTGCTCATGAGGCATGGTATGCCAGTGTAAATGCACTTTTTGGTCATTTAAAAAGATTCAAAGCCGACTATTCTGTTATCCCTTGGGCCACGTATACCGACCCACAGATTGGCCGTGTGGGCTTGAACGAAACCGATGCCAAAGCACAAGGCATCGCGTTTGAAGTGACTAAGTTTGAAATAAAAGAATTAGATCGCGCCATTGTGGATGGCCAAGCGCGCGGCTTTGTAAAAGTGCTGACGGTACCGGGTAAAGATAAAATATTAGGCGCCACTATTGTTGGTGCCATGGCTGGTGAGTTAATGGCCGAGTTTGTATTAGCCATGCGCCATGGTTTGGGGTTGAATAAAATTCTAGGCACCATTCACGCCTACCCAACGATGATGGAAGCCAACAAGTATGTGGCCGGTGAGTGGAAACGCAATCACGCACCACAAGGCTTGTTAAAGTTAGTTGAGAAACTTCATACATGGCGACGTAAATAATGGGTGTCGCCATGATGGAAGCCAACGCTAATAGAGT
>NYTP01000116.1 GCA_002683575.1 Bermanella sp. | reverse complement strand
AGTTTGAAAACGAACAAGCTTTAGCAGCCGCAGAGCCTGATTTATTAAAATGGCAAAAGCGCTTAAGCGCCGCAATGCTTAAAAAAGGCGTTATTTTAAAAGATATGCGTAAACATTTAGTGTTTACCTTAAAAGGGCCTGATGATTAAAGAAGGGCTTTAAATTAGGATTAGAGCAAAACTTAGTAGCGCTGTAGTTTATAAAAATAAGTTTAAGCGCATACACACAAGGGCAATATTATTGCCCTTTTTTTAAATGGGGTTACTGGGGCAGTTTTGCACTTTTCCTTAATCACGAAAGGCAAAAAGAAAAACCTGACCTTGCTGATTTTGGAATATCTAGCGCAACTAAACGTTTTAACCTCACCCTAAATTAATTGCCCAACAACGTTAACGCTATTATGGGCGAGAATTGGAAATACCAAGCTTCCCGTTCGCTCTCTTAGCCACAGTAAAATAAAGCCATAACCTCCAGTTAATAAAATAGAGGTAAACGAAAAATACCACTCGCCATCGTTAAACATAACGCCGTGCACCAAGCCAAATAATAAAACTAAAAGTAATCCACCTATATTTATCGGCGCGCTTACCAAACTGTATCGCTTAGATACTATTGCCAAGGAAATACAAAATAGTAAGACCCCTCTAAACATCGGTTCTTCGTCAAACCCTGGCATGGTTGCTTGATAAAGTAATGTTTCTAAATCATAGCGAGGCTCTCCACTCCAGAACCATGAAACAATGGCTTGGAGAATTACAAACAAGCACAAAACAATAAAAGCAGGTTTTAAAGAGCCTTCACTTTGTTTGAAAGTAAAACCAGCATCAGCAATACGAAAGCCATGTTTATATTTCGCTAAGGCTAGGATTACACCTCCCCACAGGATAATTACAGCTATCTTGCCAGACCAATTCCAAGACAAATCAGCAAAAAATATATCTAAAGGAATAACCTCGGCGCCTCTAAATAAAGCAAAAACGTAACACGTAAAAATGCCTAATGAGATTAAAGACCACGCTATATTTATATCGACTTTATTAAATGCTTTTAATGTTAAAGCTAAAATTAATATAACGCCGGCATTTGCAAATACGGCTATGAATGCATCTTCCATGTATACCTCTTAAGCAAGGGCACGTTGCTTCTTACTTTTATTATTGTTTTATGTAGTACCTAATATTAACCCTAAATGAGATAGCATTAAACAACTATTTAATTAGCAAAATAGTCTTAGGCTTTATAAATAACATAGACGTATTTAGTGAGGTTTTGTAAACTCAAAAGACCAAAGTAAAAGAAATAAAAGGGTCACCCATCAATCGACGTTATTACGAGGTGCATAGTCATATTTAAATTGAGTTTAAATAATAAGAACACTTGGTTTTTGAGTAAAAAGATCAAGAAAACACAGCTGCCTGCTTGACCGGAATTTTCTAATGGGTGTCCCTATTGGTTTACTAATGGGTGAGCAAAGTCACTTTACCACCACACCTGCGTATAAATTAGTACGAACTAGGAACCATTTATTTAAAATGCGCCACGTACCTTCAACACCTACAAGCTATATGATTTATAGCCAAAATACTTATTCTTCACTCTTGTTTTTTACTTCTGTTTTTATACAAGGTAAGCCCTCTACAAGTTTTATATTCATCCAGTAATTTAACGATAAAACTCCAACATTTTCATCATTTTCACTAGCTTCATATTTAACTTCAACAAACTGCCTATCAGTCACTTTGCCGAATGCAACTGATTCAAATAAATCTTTAGTCGTAAGTAAATTAAAATTCACGTCAGAGAAGCGAATGCTAAATACAATTATATCACCCAAATGACAAATGTAATTTCTGCCATAACCGTCATTGAAGGAAATATCAAACTTATCGGCTAACTCTTGCCTATATCGAGCTTCACGGAGAAAACGGTCTAGATCCATATTTCCAGAAAACAAAACAGGATTATTTATATCTTTGGCTAATTCAGCCAAATCAAGAATATTGTTTTCAGCGCTTGCGTATACTTTTTCATCAGTAGTTTTATACCATAGCACTCTTCTTAAAATGTTGACTTTAACATTAGCTTTAGTAGATTCTTTCAAACAATCTTCTTCATTGATCGCTCTATTCGTGTCAATATTTTTAGCTATTCTCTCTTTTGAATACTTCTGTCTGTTAATTTTAAATAAGCTATTTTCATCAGTACTACCGTTAAAACTTACAGAATTGAACAAATTTATTGGGAACTCTGGATCTTTTTCATCCCCATAAATAGCCTGAGAGCAAGTTAGTCCAAATCTAGTCAGTAGCTCTTCGTCAATTTCAGCCTCAGCAACAATCTCATTTTGTTGTTGATTAATTCTATCAATTACTTGCTGAATAGAGTTTTTAAAGTTACTTACATTAGTAGTCAAATTATCTTTATTAGTTAGAATTGGCTCTTCAATATCTTCAGAAAGCCTAATCCACTCTTGTAAATCGCGAACAAATGACTCTTTATCTTGGTGCCGGAAAGCTTCAGAAAAAATAATATCGTACCATTTCTTTGCTAGCTGCCATTGATTATTCGAAAGTGATACTGCAATTTCTACATAAGCTCTATTCATACTATGTGGGTCATTTCTTCCCCAGCCTGAGTAGATACGCCCAGAAACTCTTCGCTGTTCATTAACTTTTCCGAAAGAATCTAAAACTTTTGAAAGCCATGCCCCATAAGTCCCTTCGCCATAATTACTGTAATCTCTGTGTCTAATATAAGCACCAATGATACAGCTAGCATTAGATACTGACTTAACTCTGCCACCAAGCGCGCCGGTTGGATGAATTGATGTGCATGAAAGTAACGCTTGAATATACTGCTTTATTTGTTCATTCCCATTTAAATCCGGCTTTAATAACACGTAGCAAGCTGTAATTACTCGAAGATCAAAAGAGGCATTATTCATAGCAATATTGAAAGCAGGCTGAAGATGGAATTCGCTGTCATTCAATGCCGTTATCCAAATTTTCTCTCCTGAATTTTTAAGCAACATGTCATGAGTGACGAGTTCAGAGTGCCATCTATATTCTTCTAACCCTTGTCCATGATCTCGAATAGATAGCTTTTCATACCAATTATTTAGCATATCTATCCCCCAACCAGCAGCTTCAATATTATTGAATCTTAGTGCTGATATAACAGTATGCGCTGTAAACTCTAGATGGCTGATAAATAACGGCAACGATTTTTGTATGTCATTTAGTCGAGTAGTTCTAGGTTCAATATAATCCAACCAAGATTCCCATGAACCAACAAAATCAAAGAGTACATCTTCATACTTGTTGGCGATGCGCAGATCTGATGACATTGAACTATATGAACGCCACTCCATTAATAATGACCACGTAAAATAACTACCTTGGATTAATGAAAATCCCTCTCGTTCAACCATGCGCTCTCGTTTTAGAAAAATTCGTTTATGCAAATAAATTATTTCGTCATAAAACTCGATATTTTCTGGGATTAACTCAACAGACGCCTTTGCGAGTCGGTAATATTCAGTCAAGATTTCATCAAGATAACTTCTACTGAAAAAGCTAGCTGTAGGTAACAACAACCAATTATCTTCTTTACGATTATCATTTAAAAAGCTTAGCGCAGAGGCTATTTCAACATGCCACCTAACAATGTTTTTTATGGCATTTTTAAACTCCCCAACATTCTTTTCTCGAATAGCATCATTAGCTGAACCAACGAAGCCAAGCATCATGGTAGTCAAACTACTATCATGCTCTTGGTCTGCTCTTTTGGTTCTGAAACTCGCTTTTAATAATATCTTTGATATCCAACCGATATCAAAACCAGAATATCGGATTATTATTAGTCTTGCCTTACTTTTATTGGTCCAGACAGGTTGAACTACGAGCTCCCGTTTCACGCTTGAAGCTACACACATCCAACTAAAGCCCTTCTTAGAAACCAACCACTTTACCCATGCTTTATCACTTATCGAAAGAAGTATTTTGAATTTTATAATGTGGTAGCGAATAACCGTATTTATGATAGAGAAGTAAACATTAGAAGCGTAAATTTCCTCTTCAGAGTATTTAGTTATTTCATTAAATTTATCATCCGATAATTTATAGGTACTAACCTTCAAGATCTCATTATCTGGGTTTGCCAATGCTTGGTTATAAACTGAATTTTGTAATAAAAGATCGTGTATTCGGTTTCTAATATCTGTTTCGCACAATTCATGAATAGTGAAGCGAACAACCAACCTATCTCGTTTATTTTCATCCAACATCAAGAGTGTAGAAGTAAAAAACCAGCTAGTTAACAAAACATTAAACATCAACCATAGTGCAGTTGTAACGCATATAGCAAGATAAGTAGAGGCATCCATAGTTGCACTAAAGAAATACCCTGTAATAATAAAAATTGATAAGAAAAGTCCACTAAGGCCAGCAAACATAAATCCGGAATACATCTGATAAATTGGAAATAATGTTTTCTTCGCTGATTTGTTTTGAAACAGGACACCAATTAAACCTATGACTAAGGGGTAGACTACACCGACAATAGTTAACTGCCCAGAAAGAAAACCACCTTGCCAGTCGTTAAGTTTTGTCCAATGTGGGAAGAACTTAATTACTAATGGAGTTAATTCAACTTTCCAGCAGATTAAATTAATTACTAATAAACACGCCAATACAGCAGTAAGTAAAGTGTAATAGTTGTGCCGTTGTGACCAACGTAGAATATTGTATTCAAAAAAGCTCCACTTACTTTGAAGAAATACTTTATTTTTATAAATAGTTTCATTAATATTTTTATCTATCTGATATTTAAGTGAATTAAGCAATTTCCCTATTTTTTTAAACAATACTCATTCTCCATTTTATCAACCGTAAGTCGTTAATTAAAAAGCAAAAAAATTTCTCCTATAACCGATATTCTCACTATTTATAAAAAAAGTATATTTAAACAACAAGTTAAATAGTAAACCAAATTGTAGTGAGATACATAAACTAAAATAGTCAAAACAACCTACTTCCAGCTTAAGCCAAGGGTGAATCGCTTCTCATACTTCAGGTTACTTCTTGCGGCCAACATACATCTAGAGATATGTAATAAGGATACAAACATGACTCGACATTTCTTGAATATGACGAAGTTCCGCGCCACTATCAACATCCTTATAGCTGTGTTATCACGTTCAAAGACAATCACTTGCACGGTCAAACTTGCTAATAAGTAAGTTGTACTAAATGATCTTTGTAAACTTCGTCGTGAAATTGAAGCATTGATACTCTATATACTTGGAAAAATAAAAAAGGGTGTGCCACGAGAGCTCACCCTTTTCAATAATTATAGTTTGGGAATAGCGATTGGATTCCCAATCTATAATTTCATTCCCAAACTATAATAACTTTGATCATTTGGAGAAAAACAATTAAAACTGTGAATAGCAGCCTATGTAAATCATAGTGTTACGCTTAGTCAAAATACAATTAAATTTGTGAATATCTATCTTTCTCAAAACTCTTTTTGCCACATCAAAAACAATTAAATTTGTGAATATGAAAAATGGCGCGTGAGAGCGCTAAATTAAAATTCGGCTTAGGCTAAACACTAACTAACGCTGTGTGTAGCCTTCGAATTTAGCTTAGTAAATACGCCATTAATGGAGTCGTTCAGCTAAATTCATAAACTCGATGGCATCCTACGGTGATTTTCGTTTTGTGGAATCCGTTATTGCAATGAAAATATACAACATCATTTCACGCAACTCTGAAATACATCGCATCGGCGTCAACGTCCTAAAATATGACGATATAGTTGGAGGCAAAAAATCGAGGAACTTGATTACGCATTGCTTTCTTCGTTGGTTGATGTCGAAGTTGACGAGCTTACTCTAGAATATACCGCTGAGGATTTTCGATTTAGAACGCTTTCGCGAGTCGGCTGAAAACTGATAAACACTTACCGTTATGAAAAATCTGTGGTAGGTCAGTCGCCACTTTGGACCTTCCAATGCTGATGAAACGTTTGATGACTAATACGTTACAAAGGCGCTCGATAAACATAATATTAATAGCTATAAAAATCTCATCGACTTATATCTCTATTCATACCCACCAAGTTTTTTTGATTCAATGAATTGCATGAGTGCATCCCCGCCACTTGCATCATGGTTAAGAATTATTGCTTTTGGCGTTGCTTTCCAAAGCCTCGTCAGCTTCATCTTCCTCCTTTGCTTTGTGACTCAACAGCGGGATACGTTTAGATGCTACGAGCCAAGATATTCCGAATGCCCAGAGGCACGCAAACTCGACCCAAAATACAGCCGTATTACTTGGCGAATTGAACCATATTATTGAAATAATTAGTCCAACAACGGATAAGACCATAGATGCTGAACAGCCTCGATAGATAAATTAACGGACCCGCAATTTCTTCATTAAAGGACTCTTTTCAAGCTTTTCTTTCACCCTCTTTGCAAAACCTCGACAAAAATAATAAAGAATGAATATCAACAGTACCGCACTTACTCCATGAATGTATGGTGCCAATTTCATGTTTGTTGTGTTGCATTTTGTCGTTTTTGATTGTGATTCGGTATCTTCAGCCACAGATAAAATTTGACATATGCCAGTATCAAACAGAATGCCTTCGGCGGAGATCCAGTTAAGATTAACTGTCGTTGGAAAAATGGCAACAAGAATTGCGAATACACCTGCAAACTTTGCTAGTACTTTTTCAATCCTATCAAAACCATTGTAGGCAATTAAAAACGCTCCTACAGCAAACATAGAGCCGACAAAAAAATCCCTAGCACCTAGGTGGTAAGTGACGCTAATACTTGTTGGAATAATTGACTTCCCAGCATGGATAGCGAACAATATCGACGTAAAGGTCGCAATACTCACGGCGATTATACCCACGATAAGCCGAAGGGCCCTGTAGTTGATTTCTTTGTTCGTGTGCTGCATTACCATCTCACTAATCAGAACATTTTATCTTTGTATTGTTCATACACTTCTAGCTTATCGCCAAGCCATTCGAGGACATCAATATTAACGAAAAAACTGTTGTCATTTTTTCCACGATGCGTAAAACCGAAACTGTATGTGTTATCAACATAGACCATCAACCCTGTCCCGATATCACTTGTAAACGCACTGTCTCGATAGGTGCTGATAATGCTTACTCCCACGCCCCTTTTCCAGTGATTGAATCCCACCCATTCAACCGCTAGCGAGGCTTTATCTTGATCTCCATCTGGCAACGAATCAATCCGCTCGTAAACCGCTGTTGGGCGAAATAAAAAATATTGTATTGGTGGAGGACCAGACAACCCTTTGCCAGAATATCGTTCCGAATAAGCCAATGTTGTGGCCCATACATCTAATGGTGTTTGATATCGCGCATCGTCAATAAACTCTTGCCAATCAGCCTGAAGTAGAGCGAGTTTTTCGCCATTATCTTCGAGCAATTTTTCTTTAACCAAGGCCGAAAATGGATTAGCTGCAATGCTGACCTGCTCAAACACATTATTACAACCACTGACCCCATCAAGTAAACTCTTGCAAGCGGTTTCATACCTGTCATCTTTACTTAGGTTGTATTCCAAGGCAGGAAAATTATTTTCTGAAGCTTTAATAAACACTTGCCAGATATAATCGTTGTTACGGTCAAACTCGGCTGTTTGTAAAAACGGCAAATAAACTGGGTTCATGTAATTGCTATTCACCAAGTCGGACCAAACCTCCACTCTTTCATGAAGTCCTGTAAACAACTCATTATCATAAAGCTGAAAAAGCACGGTGCTCGCGGCGGTTGTGTAATCTGAAACACTTTTTACAATGTTCGACCTCTCATCAGGCGTTATGCCGAAAAAGTTTTTGCATACTTTCTCGCCCGCATTCTTTGCTTCCTCATGGAAATCAGAAAGGGCATCAACGGGTCGTGCTAGTACCAAATTAGAATATTCACAGGGAACAGGTTTTTCATCTGCGGCGCCAAAGAACGGTAGACCCAGTAGAAGAAAAGTAAAAAGCAGTTTAGTTTTCATGATCACCCCTTGATTTTGCATTTTTATTTTAAGATTTTTTCTGCAAGGTCTTTAAAGTCTTTCGCGGTTCTGAAGAACACTTTGAGTGCTTCGATTTTCCCCGATGCCGTTGCGCTGTTTTTAATGTCTTTAAATGCTTTTTGAAGCTCTGCAAAGCTGGTTGTAACACTTGTTTTTCCGTGTTCGCTGACGGCCTTGTCATAGTTTTCTTTAGATACTTTTTTGCTCAGAACAGTATTAAGAATAGATTTCGCAACCGGCGGTGCCTCCATGTACTCTTGAATATCGTGTGTATTTACGACTCGAACTGTTTTTACCTCGGTATCGCCGCCTCGATCTAACGGACGGTTGTATGGAAGTAGCCAAGTAAATGGGTCGAACGTATTATGAACGTTGTACATAACTTTAGAGCACCCATCTGCATGTGGATGCACAATGGAAGTAAGTGGATCATCAACCTCACTCAAAAGGTGCACCATCCGAGATACGTTTGCGACCTGAAAGAGCGAATCTACAAAAAATAGATTGGGGTCGAGATTGGGTACTTTGTTGCGTACGGCAGAGTCAGGATCGTAGACTTCAGCCAGCGTGTCGTGAAGGACTGCCGTCCCTAAACTGTGCGCTATAATATGCACACTTTGTGCTTTTAAATTAGCGCTTTTTAAAAGCTCGTTCAGTTTCACAGCTAAATCGACACGGATTTTTTCTCCCCAAAACGTTTCGCCGTAGTAAAGTACATCCATCCAGTGCGTATATAATGCCTTGTCTTCATCAAAATCCGCAAAAAATTCGGTGAGTTCCGATATAATATTGGCTGCAAGGCCATGCCCAGCAAGAAAAGAAAGGTGTTTTGACATGGTTTCAGCGTAGTTTGCGTCTTTATTTCTGACTTCGTCTAAAAATTTACTGTAATTGAATTCAATGAGTTCAACTTCTTTTTCAAAGTTGAACTTTTCGAAGCCAAAACGCTTCGCGGCAAGGTTAATTCCATCGTTAATGAATTTTCGAGTGTCGTCTTGAGCGTGCGTACCCATCCCATGTATAACAAGAACAACATCTCGTTTGTTGGCAGCGTCCGGCATCTTAGTTCCTTCTAATTTGTGTGTTTTCGAACGGCGGCTTTTTTGTTTGCAAGCCCTGTTAAATAGAGTTTAAAATATAGACAGTGAATTTAGATGTTACCAAATAAGACTAATGATTTTTTTCGTTGGTGAAGCTTAGGGTAGAGAAAACAAGAAACACGAGTTGAGGTGAATCGCGCCGGTAAATTCGGAGGCGGATTTGTTTGACTCATGCTGCCGTATCTTCGGCTAATTGTCGATAATAGTTTTCCTCATATTCCAGTGGCGGGATATCACCGATAGAACTCAACTGTCTTCTGTTGTTGAACCAATCAACTCAATCCAATGTGGCTAGCTCGACTTGCTCCAACCTTTTCTTAAGACCGTCTTTGTGGATGAATTCTGCTTTGTATAAACCGTTTATGGTTTCTGCCAAGGCATTGTCATAAGAATCCCCAACACTGACAACGGAGGCGCTGAAGCCAGCTTCAGAAAATCTCTCGGAGTACCGGATAGAAACATATTGGCTGCCACAATAGGCTGTGATGTATAACGCCTTTCGGCTTCCCTCGTGCCCATAAAGCTTGCTCTAGCGCATCAAGAACCAGTCGGGAATGTAGCTTTATTATTTTCCATTTAAATAAAGGGCCTCAACGGCCCATTCCTTATTACTTTTTGCCGCTTTTAGGAGCAGCATTACCTCTATCTCCACCTGATTTATTGCCTGTAGTAGATGGCCAGTTTCCACCAGGCCCAGGGTGACTAGAAGCAGGTTTAGATGAATTTGATTGTGCCATAATAATATCCTCAATAATTAATTAGTAATAAAGAAACAACAACTCTGCGTTGATTCGAGCAAAACTATAACTTTGCTATTGAGCTCTGACTTCAGGCATTTTGGAAACAAAAATGGTAATTAGTTTAAAAATTTGGAATTTGGGAATAGACCGCGAACTTTTCGTACTATTGATTCAATTAAAATGTCTTCAGTTTCAGCATTTCTGCTAATTTCTATTTCAATCTGGCCAGTACATGAGTGACTAACAAAAGCATCATCAAAGCCACCTTCAAAAAGCAAATCATCAATGTTGTCCATGGACATATTGTCATCTCTAAGGTCAAATTTGATTGTGATATTGAATGTATTCATTTTACTGCACCTTTTTAATCCATGCTAAAGCTATGCCTTCATTCTAATATTCCAAACCAATCAATGCTTCATTACAATATTTGACCTAATTAAGGCTTCACTCTGATCACAAACAAGGCTTCATTATAATATCCAACCGCATTAAGGCTCCATCCTGATCGCGAATAAGGCTTCATCCTGATCGAAACCAAAGCTTCATTACAGTATTGAGTCAAATTATGGCTTATCATTGTTGGTAGAAATTATATCTTCAAGCGCTCGCTCTATCACTTGTAACATGGACTCTTCATCTGAAATACTATGCTTAGCTTTTATATGAGATAAGATTCCTCTTGCGACTCCTGCAATTTTTCTGATTTTTAGTTGTTCTTGTAATTCAGAGTTATCACTCTGCTTAATTAATTCATCTAACTCGGCCTTTAAATTTAACGCAGCACTTTTACCCTCAGTGACAACGTCAAAGATATGGTAGTAAAGACAATCATTAAATTTGACTTGAGCTCTCAACCAAAATTCGACGCGCATTCCAGTGAGAGCTTCAAGTTTATTGGCAAAACCACTTGTAATACTGACCTTTTCGCCCAGAAAGTCCAAGTACAACTGCTCAGAAATGCCCAAACGCGTGGAAATATCCATATCACTTACCCCCTTAGCTTTGAGTTTAGGTAAGAATAGTTCTTCAAAGTAACGGGCTGGATGCAGTGCTTTCTTTTCACTTGAAACATTAACAAAGCCAGCAGAACTCAGCTCTTTGATATGCTCTTCCCCCTCTACTAGTGCATCGATGTTTAGCCGCATATTTTTAGACATCGTCTCACTAAGCTCTGGCTGCAATAACAAATTCAAAATTTTTGCTGCATTTTTCGCATCACTTAGCGCTCTATGATGCTCACCATCATATGCCAGTTTTAACCATTCCATGGCTCTCTTTAATCCAATCCGAGGCTTTATTTTCATTATTTTTGCGAATGCTTTTTTAATATTAAGCTCTTGTTCGCAATGAAGTTCGGCGGTGCAATGCCGTTTACAATCCAACTCTAGCTGCACACGATCGTACGCTCCCCAAGAGCAAAATAAATATCGGGGATAGTTCTGTAACCAAGCCAAAAATCGATTAAAAACAACTGGGAAGATGTCGGCTTGCTGAACATTTTCTTGTTGAATTCCGGTGAGAGAAACGCAGAAGTCGGTCAAAATAGGATGCTTTACCGGTTTAATCAGGCTGGAAAAAGCAGCCTCCATCTTTAATGTTTTACAACACAAGATTACTGCGCCCAATTCAATGAGTTCTCGTTCATCAACGGGTATTTCATTATTAGCGTCACAAGTATGTTCAACGTCAATTACCAACATATATTGATACTGATATCTCAACGTATTCAATCCACTTGTGGTGTACTCGATTTTATTTGATTGCCAATCGTCATATTGTTTCTGCTGGTTCAACCATGATTGTGCAGAGCCACCAAATTCGTCCACAAGCTTAGTAGCCAAAGAGTTTGTAATTCCTCGACTGCCATTTACGAATTCTTTCAATTGGATACTACTTACTCCAAGCTTATTTGCTGTGTTTTCGATATCTAAACCTAGAGGGTCGAGATAAAGCTCTTTCAACGTTTCACCTGGATGTGGAGGTTTAATCATTCTCACATTCACTCCGTCATTAATGCTCATTTTTTTGGTTATTCTTCCCACCTTGATACCTAAACTGTCTAGGAATAGCCGGAGGAACGTGCTCGTATAGCCACTGTTGATTATGCTTAAAGAGCCAGGTGTAGCTTGCTCTGCATTCACGTTGAATTTCGCCTCGGTGAAAATCTGGGTGCTCCGATAAAGCACTAAGAATACAATTTTGATGCTCCAAGCATTTTGCCTTGAAACGAATCTGTTGTCGGCATTCCACAATGTCTGGATACTGCGATAGAACCTGCTCTATTGCACCGACAGAACAATCAACCTTGTTGGCGATTTGGCGCGTATTAACGCCACTCTTAAGCATTCCAATAATTAACTCTCTATCTACACCGAATATCCTTTTGGGACGTCTGTCTACTTGGACACTGTGTTGCACCGCAATTTTTTTGACATATATAATGCTTCGCTTGAAATGCTGTGATACTTCTCTCAGAGAGCGCCCATCTCTAAGCAAGCGTAAAATGTCAGCATCTGAGTTATCTTCATTCAACAAATTAACGTCACAGCTTTCGTGTAATCCGGGCTCATTTGTGTTGTATTCGACGAACTGCTGCCAAGATTTCCATAGCATTCCAATAAGCAATAGATGTTTTAACGGATGAAACTGTGCCCTTTGGGCTCTGAACAACTTCTCAGGATAGCTGTTATCGATTAACAATTGCTGCACTACTAGGGAGGTACTCTCCGACCAATATGCCCTTAGTGCTTGACGCAGCTTCTCTTGCCGAATGGCCCCTTGGTGAAGTGCAAAACCGACTTCCACAAGCCGCTGTCGGTATCGATTCAATAAATCGTTATATTGAATTGCAGGCTGATTTCGGTGCCATACATCATCAATCAGACCACTTAGTTGAAGGTCTATTTCGCTCAAGTTTAATGGATGCTGAGTTGCTAACTGAGTTGGCTGAATTAGCTCTCTACGTCGTACCTCTACTTCTATCAATGGTTCACAATGCTTCAAGCAAACTGAACAGCCAGGAAGTTGATGTTGTAAATGCCACCATGCTCGGCCAACGTTTTCTAAGTCATCTTTAATACATTCAGGACAAGCCCTTAAAACAGTACCGGCGCTAACTCTATTGGCTATAAGCGACATACGTGAATGAAGATTGCTACCGTTGCCTTCAGCGAGATTATTAAACACAGAGAAATACGTCTTTTCGTGTAAAAAACATCGGAAAAGGGGAAGCGTAGTATGCTCATTAATGAGCTTACTCTCTGGTAGCCCAATAGTTTTGCTGATGAAAGGGATATACCCAGGGAGTTGAGAAGCTAATTGACAATGTGCCAATTGGCTTCGCTCAAGTAATAGTCTTGTAGAAGGAAGCCCTGACAGTTGACAGTATACGACTAACCAACTGTAAGGTATTTCGTCTGTCTCAAGAGACGAGTGATAGCCCATCATGATTGGGTTGACCAATTTGATTGAAAAACGCTAGACAAATAATGTGAGCCATTGGTGTAACCTTAGTAGGGTTATTTATTACCGACTCAAGGCGAAGAAGCTCATGAAGTTCAGCTTCTGTGTTTATATTGAAGTAGTTACCAATTTGGTTCTCCAGAACCCAATCCCAGAACTCATGCTCTACCTGTGTTTTAGTTTCCCAATATTCTTGATTCCGGCTTCGAATCGCGTCGCCAAAAGCATGCTCAACTGAGCGAAGCATTTGCCGCTCATTCATTGGACACTGAAGAGAGCACGAGTTTAAGTAGAGCTCTTGTCCCATACTTTGAATTGCAACGTTCGCTTCAATAGCAGTTGGTGAACTCTCCTGCATATCATGATTACATTTCGGGCATATGGCCTCGGGCAAAGGATTTTTCCTTAAATCAATATTTTCCCAACCGCAACAGTTGCAACCTGCAATCAGCGTTTGAAACACATGTTTAGTGCAAACTTTGGCTGTCGGTAACTGATGACTGACATGCCAATACGGTGTTCCAAAATTTTCAATATCTTCCTCTATACATTGCGGGCAAGCTCTCCAACAATTTGCATTTTGTACTTTGGTTAATCCGGGAATGAAAAGCTTCTTACGATCACACTTTGCTTTCCCTTTGAGCAGCTCTCTACGACGCTCTACATCAAGAAAATGACTATAGAAACCAGCACTCGTATGCCGACAAAGCAAGTCTTCACACATAGTCGCTTTGGAATGTGTTATCAAGCCGTTGCATACGGCTTGATAATCCTTAAGAGGGTTAACCGACTGATTCACACTAAACCAAGATCGAAAGAAGTCGGCCATCGATTTAGTGGGTGTAAGCACTGCCATGCGGGCAATGCGAGAAAAGTAGTGCTCATCAGGTAGCAGTGGTAAGAAAAAATGCATCGTCGCCATAACCTAGTCTTTAAGCCCCATTTTAAAGTTACCTATACTCGCGCCAGAAGATATGTTTGCTCCCAGCATAGGGGCAATTAATGGTGCTTTTGGACTCGACCGTGATGCCGACTTTTTGGGCGGCGATTTAAAACCTTTAGGGCTTCCCGACAATGCAGACTCTGTATTTTCCGCTTTCTGTGCTTCCTCAATGGCATCTTCATAAGCCCTTATATCTTTATTTTTCAGATGCTTCAGCGCTGTGTTATACAGCTGAAACTGATTGAAAAATACAGTTTCCAAGTATTTAACGGTATTTGTCGATGTGCCAGGTTCAAGTTTGCCTTCATTGTACAGAAACACCAGATACTCCTGATGTACTTGTGCCAGGCGAGTCATAAATGCCGGGAGCCCGCTGGTATACTCATAGAACTTATCAACGAATTCAGTCGATAATTCGCTGCAATGTAGGAGGGACCAATCGGGATAAAGCGCATGTAATGTGTTAGTGAACATATCCCCATTTTTCGAATAGGTCGCCAATCGAAATTCTCTATCATTGACTAATCGGCGAAGCGTAGTGATTTCAGGTTGCGATTTACCATCGACAAGGACATGCTTCGAAAATAACTGCAACCCTGAATCTGTGCAGCTGATAATCATTGGAATACCAATTTTGTTGAACATGGCTTCAAGGATTGTAAGGGTTGGAGCTTTGTCTGAGTTGCCGTAGGCCAACAAGAACTGGAGCTCATCAATATGCACTAAACCAATCTCATGGGTGGCAGCAACCAACTGCATTCCAGATAAATGCCGATCAACGGATTCACGATTACGAGCGTCCCACTGCTCAAAGTAATCCGTAGTACCAGTGGCATCATCAACAGCCTTGAAGAAATTGAGCGCCAAGGCTTTTAACGAAGGCGTTGAGGGCATATCCAAAGACAACCATACAATTTGATTTTGGTTGTAAGGTTTCCCTTGAAACTCAGTGTGACAAATCACTTGTGGAATAACTGTTAATGCACTGCGAATCATTGTAGTTTTTCCAGCTCCACTGTACCCAGTAACCAAGACGCTTGATGCCGTGGTTTTATGAGTAGCAATGCCGCGCTTTATGGAACTGTCGGGTTTCGAGCGGTAAGCCTCTGCAAGCCCCATTTTTAGTGCCATGGATGTCGGCTCTAGAGGATTTCTGGTGGCATAAGAATGCAGCAAAAGCGACCAACATTTTTGGTAAAACGTGACAAACTTATCCGACGGAACGTGGGTGCATCCCATGCTCTGCAAGATTGCACGTTGATAGAGTTGGTCTAACGACCAAAAATCTGCGTCACATTCCATCGTCTTAGTCGTACGAGGAAGCAACTCAGTTACGCTCAGAGGCACAGGTAAAGCCTCAGTAAGCGGATTGCCATTGAACTGCGATACTGGGTGTTTGCGGTACTGCGCATCGATTTGTAAACTCATTAAAAACCCTCCGTGGTTGTGAGTTCTTGTTGTGATTCAAATTCTACGGCCTCGCCTTCAAACCCTAATGCAACCATCACATCTCGGGCATGAGTCAGGGTGTTAAGTTTCTTGCCAATAGCTTGAAACTCTTTAATTCTGGGAACTATAGATTTACGTTCATTCTCGGGTAATAAAGCAATTTGTCCCATTAAGCGGTCAAACTCGGTCTCGTCCATACTGCGTATGTGTTGACGCAAGCGTGCAGCGTATTCCTCATGCGCCACAACTTTCATTTCAAGCCATTCGAGTTGATGCGCAACAATATCCCAAGACATTCCCCAGTATGGCGAGCCATTGTTTGGGTTTTTCAAAGTGAGTGTGAGGTACTTGAACTTAGTACCATTACCCTTGGATTTGACGCGGCAAAATATGTGGTTTGTCCAGTCTTTTACCCGTTTCACAATGATTGGGAATGTGCCTTCTAATGCCGCGACTTGATACAAACCTTCTTCACGAAAGTGCGGGTGGTGATATTCAAGGCCATTAAAGAAAACACAGTTCGGACGCACTCTGGCCTCTTCCTCAGGCAGAAACGCCCAACGAAGCATAGCTTCATCATGTGGCGTCGTTTTGCGGCCACCATCCATATCCTTTTCCAAGCTGTGAAGAAATATCGATTCTGGCGAAATGTCGATATCATCCACCATAGCCTCAAAATTCAGCTTCTTAAGACGTTTAGCCGATTTGTTTTGCAAAATGATGAAGTTGATGATTTTACGAACCAAGCTGTTGTAATCCCAAACAGCTTGGTTTGATGGGTGTTGCTCAGTGCGATCAACCTCCTTGAATATAGAGCCTGGTTGAAAATGAGCAACTTCACCGTTAAACGTATTAAAAGTACCCTCAACAGTCCCTTTCGCGTCTCCTCGGTATACCGCCGTAAAATTGAATGCTTTGATACCAAGTGTTGACTTGAGAATTGAGGCCACAAGTTTATTAGGGTACTCAGTTCCATTATCTATCGTCACTTCGCGAGGAATAAAAAAAGCAGGCCAATCAGACTCATCGATAAACAAGCCATAGCGCTGTGCAAACTGAACTTTGCACATGCAGGCATTGACCATAGCCTGCGCAACGCCATCAGAGTTTGGAGCTCCAAACCCTAGGTAAAACCCAACGATCATAGTCGAATACACATCGATAACGAAATATAGTGTTGGACGCCCCATACTATATCGAGCATCCTTGATATATGGATATCTGACGTATAAATCTAATACCGTCGCATCAACTTCGTAACGGTGGCTAGCACCAACTATTCCATCGAGCGCTGTGCCTTGTCGTGCCTCATAGTCCTTCTTAAACTTGAAAGTTCCAACCTTCATTTCCAGCTGTTCTGCTCGGCTAAAAATCCGATTAAAGTGATAATGGAACATACGACGCGAAATGCGCTCTTCAGATGGAAGCAACTCATAATAAGGTATGTCATGTTCGCCTACAGTTCGAATAACAGTGGCAACTTGAAACGTATCCTGAAAGCTTTCAAATACCTTACGCTTACTAAGTTTCCTACCCTCACGGATCCACTGTTTTACGACCTCTGCAATATTCTTTTTGTCTAGAGTTGTGATACCTCTAAATTGCGTGCGGCTTTTACGATTATCTTTACCGCCTCTACCACGTTTAATTATTGTATCTTTTGGGGTTTCAGCTTCAGGATAATTTTTACCAATACTATCCCATTTGAACGAAATTAAAGCATTTGGCACCAGACCAAAAATGATGAATCGATTTAGCGCATTGTGATACGCACCTTTCGATTTCCATTTCAATGTCGATGATAAAAGCAAACCCTCAATCTCTGTTCCTAGCCCTTTCCCATAAAGATATTGCTCAACTAAATGCGGCGCAGTTAACGACTCTATATGATTAAATTTAAAGTCTCTTTTGGTAAGCCATGCACCATATCCATCTTTCAAAAGAGCCTTGTCAGACATGCTAAGCGTCTCCGGTAAATCATAAGGCTCACCGGTCTTCAGCCCCTGCTTTTGAATAAACTGCGCTAACTGAGTTTTGTTAAACACTCTTGGTTTTGGAGGGTTTGTTACCTTCATGGCTTGAAGCATGTCGGCAACAGCATAAAATTCACGGCAAGAACTTACATGACAAATGCGGTAAGACATTTGCAAAGTAACTTTTTCCAGTTTGGAATCAATTTCATCTTTGTATAGATGTTCACCTTCAAACCTCATGCTGCCACCTCCAACTCATCCTGTATCAATGAGACAGGACGAAACCAGCGAATCATGTGCTCCTCACATTCCTGACAGATTGGCAGAAAGCCATAAAGTACAGAGAATCTAAATAGCTGCCTGGCATAACTATCCGAGATGGCGAGCGTATTGCTGACCTGTTTAATTAGATCCTGTAATTGGAGCCACGGGGCAAGTTGCCACTTCTCGCAAAAACAGGTTAAGAATTCTGTAAGTTTTTCATTCGAGACCTTCAAGTCTTTGGCCGACTCTGAGAACAACTTATTGTGGTATTGCACTTTCGTGGCATCACGCTCCGTTACAACTCGATACTCAATGCCACGGCGTCGCCAGAACTCCCGCTCGATAGCGAACTTTTGCCAAGTTCTCATACTTTTGTACTCAACTTTGTCAAGCCAATTCAACTTGAAGATTTGTTCCCAGTACTTGAATGTATAAGCCGTAAGCTTTGTCGTTTGACCGTCTTCTGATACTGTCTCGACTAGAAAATCTGTCGACATTACGTAGGCCTCTTTTGTTTTCCAATTTCTCGGATGAAGAATGTTAAGTTCAACTGCAATATCAAGCGTTTCGTCAAGATCGAGGGCATATTGCTCAAAAATGGCTACAGTATTCGGTTTGTAAATTAATTCCATGTACATACGTCTTTCACCATCAGATAAAAGGTGTACTTCGCGATTTTGTATATCACAGAAAATCCAATGCCGACGCCCGATCTTATTAACATCCCTGACCGTCAAATAGGAACGATATTCCCCATTAGAAATATCAACAATCCATTGCTTGTATTTCTTTACCGTTTTTGGCGGTTTTATATAAATCAACGTTCTCATGTGTACTCCTTCTCACATTGATCCAAATACATATTAGAGATCGAAAAAGGATCTAAGATCAAGCTCAAAATTAATTTAACCACATGAAAAACAACGATTTTGTTGTGTTATTAAATTAAAAAAAGAGCAAATAATTGAAATATATCAACGATGCTTTTTAGCGCGATTTGCTAACTTTTTGATTTACTTGAGAGGAAACAATGATTTTGTTGTGACAGCTTTTTCAGGATCAAAAAAGTGAAAAAATTTAAGACTTTTTTAAATTTATTTAATCCAGAACCAAAATTCTGTACGTATTTCATTCAAACCTTTAGATCTTAAACGTCGTTTTATTGATTACGTATCAAACATCATTCATGAATTAACTCGAATAACTGATGTGATATCTCCATAGCGGATCTACTTAAATCAATAGTGCAAAATCTCAATTGATGGCCTTGTATGGTGACATGCTCATCATAATTAACGCCTACTGATGGGTGAAGTAACATGCCTGTTGATGTCAACGACATTGGTTCGGACAGTACCTCTTGAGATCTCAGGTAAGTATAAAGTTGGTAGATGTAGCCACTTTTAAAACTTTCGCCTCCATGAAAACGCTTGGTCGTAATCGAGGTAAATTTGGTATCAATAACGATACGTTGTTGCAGTTCATCATTTTCAAGTGAAATATCTAGCTGCATTGAAGGCATCAATTGTTCTATTTCCTCTGATGCATCATCAATTTGCCAATTCAACCTTTTACCAGGTTTAACGCTCCATGACTTATCTAACTTTAAGTCATAAAAGCCGCCAACTGCTTTTTCAAAAAGCTTTCTTACCCATTCAGCTTGTTTATCTGGGGATGCGAAATGACCGTTAGTCGCTGATTCATTAATTAACGCCAAATTGAACGCAAGCTCAGCTGTTGTAAGCACCTTTCTATCTGCCAGTTCGTGTCGTCCGAAACGTTCATTTTTTGGGTGATAACTGACATCAAACATAGGAGAGACACCACGCTCTATCATAGATTGCGCAAGCTTATGACAACGCAGCTTTAGCGACTTTTTGCCAACCAAACTAGCGACACGCGTAAGGGCGGCACAAATATAACGATTCCTTGGTGTATCGACAGATAACTCTTCAAACGTGCAACGAACCTTACCTTTTTGCAATAACTGCTGAGAGTAGGTTTCCAGCACGCTAATGCGACCTCTTACTCGATTTAAGTCACGAGTAGAGTGCTTATAACCGTAGGTTAAATTTCGTTTTAATCTGGCTTCAACTTGCGAGCATAAGACATCAGCCACAAGGCTAGCGACATCTTCATCAATGCTCTCTGTGCCGCCATACTCATCAATCAAATAGCGAAACTCTGACGCATACAGCATCAACAACCATAAGTTGTTAACAGGAATGCCTGCACTCAAATTTTGAATTGGTGTCGCTATTGTATTCATAGTGGTTTTAATAACGCATCTTTTTGCTGAACGGCCTTTTTAGGATCATCAAACCAATACTCTTCCAATAACGGATAAATTTCCGTTTCAACAACCTGCTTAAACCAATTTCCTACATCGGTGATTTCACTATCGAATGCGGGTGTTACATAGCTATGACCGACCTGAAATTGAACACCTAACCTATCGTCGTTTTCAATTGCAGCGTTTAGCTCCAACATACGATTTTCGATAGCTTCTAAGTGTTTAATGTCAATTTCGGTTTTACTATTAACCCAATCACGCCAAGCCTTACCGAAGACTGGCTGTAAGTTGATAAAGGCAAATCGTCTTCTTAACGCCAAGTCCACCAAAGCAAGCGATCTATCGGCCACATTCATTGTGCCAATAACATAAAGGTTTTCTGGTATGTATACCGGTTCATCATCTTCTTGCCGGTAACTCAGCTCTAATGCTTCACTAGGCGTGCGTTTATCTGCTTCCAAAAGAGTTAGCATCTCACCAAAGATCTGAGCAGGGTTTCCACGGTTTATTTCCTCAATCACCACCACGTATTTATTCTTAGGGTTTTGTTGAGCTTGCCTTACCGTTTCTAGGAACGGCCCTTCACATAAGGATAATCTGCCATCACCATTTGGTCGCCAACCTTTGATAAAGTCTTCATAAGATAAATTAGGGTGAAATTGTACAGCCTTGATGTACGCTGGTTGCTTTTGGCCAATCAAAGCATAGGCTAGGCGCTTACCTAGCCAAGTTTTACCAGTACCTGGTGGCCCTTGCAGTATCAAGTTCTTTTTATTTTTAAGGCGACTAAGCATGCTCTCCAGTGTTGTTTGCGGCAAGAAGCAACCATCTTTGATGATGTTTTCGATTCCATAGTCTTCTGCCTTTATTTCGACTTCAGGAACCCCCTCAACATCACCATCATCAAATCCAAGCCACTGATATTGTCCCCCAGAGATAAACTCTATTTCTCCTTCATCCCTAAGCTTCTGCATATTGCTATCAATAGAGAACTCTGCCGAATTATTATTGGGAAACATTACTTGTAATTCTTCCAAGTAATGTTCTTTAAACTCAACTCGACTAAACAATGGTGAACTCTTTGATAAACACAAATCTTTAACCCTTGAAAGTACTGCACTTTTCCAAGTAATGGTTTGCCCTACTCTCTTTTGTGTGGGCTTTTGCCAAGCATGCAATGACAATTCAGGAAATGAGTGAACTGGAAATGCTTCTTCTGCAAACCGTAATAGTAGGTTATCTCTTAACAGCAAATAGTCACTTCCGGTGCAGCTTTTTTTGGGCCCATTAAGCTCTGGCTTAATGGAAAGTGAAGCCAGGTAGTCTTGGCTTTGACTTTCTAATGTTGGGAAGAACCATGGACGTATCCAATAAAGCCCCATGGTTAAGTTCCAGCGAATGCCTTTTTGTGATGCGACTTGGTTATAAAGCTTAATAAACTGAGCACCATCATCTTCTGTCTTTTCATCAGCAAAGTCCTTTGCCACTTCAAACAATGCCCATAGGTTATCTATGTCATCGTCGTTTCGCTCACCTTTGCCCCAGAAAAACCAAGATTTTTGATTATTAAGAATAGGAATTGCTTCAAAAGAATCAGGCACTGCCACATCGACACTTAAGAAACTTGCGAACTCCGTAGCTACCTTTTTTCGGTTTTCATCGGTCATGCCTCGATTGAACATGCCAATCACGGTAAACGGGTCAACATCTTCCAAATCCTTGCCTTGGATATAAGACAAATCAAATTTATCAGCGGTTTCTTGAATCCAAGTAACTAACGCCGCTCTGTTATGACGATACTCACTTAACGCATTGGCTACTTCTTCATAAAATCCAGTCCATTTGAATCGAACATCTTCTTCGGGAATATCGCCAAAACGCTCTTTCCAGAATGAATGATTAGCAAATTTCTTATAATTTTGAGGTGTATCTTCGAATGCAAATTTAATGAGCGCTTCTGGCATCCATTCGCCTGGCTCAACTTTCCACACAGTTGTGCGGCCTGTAAAGAAGTACCACTCCTTGGCTGGTGAAAACGTTTGCTTCCATTCTACTTCTACACGCTTGCCATCTTTTTTATTGGCTCTAACAACACCTATGGCTTTAATGCCCATAACCGAAGCCATATTTTTGCCTCGATTCGAAAACGGTAGGCTATTTTTGCGTGTATAAGTCGATTTGATAGCTATCCGGTCGCCAGGTTTAATACTTTTAACATCTTGAAAGTACTTATCGTCATAACCATTCTCCCAAATACCTTCGTCAATGAACCGCTGCGTTTGATCGTCTTTACCCCAACTTGCACCTACAAACCAACAAGGTCTAGTCTCACTCAAACTTGCTTTTAACGCCTTCAATAAGTTTGATTTTAAGTATTCTTTGAACGTTTCATTGTTATTAATATCAATAATAATGAAATCAATTTCAGCAAGAGTATCGTCCCTAACATCCCAATCAGGATGACTAACCAACACTTCTAATTCATGGTGCCGTTGCTCAACAATATCTTTGAGTTTTTGCTCAGACAAAACACCATTTAAGTTTGCAGTGTTTAATGCGCTTATAATTAATTCAGTAAATTTCTGTTTTGTTATCATTTTATTCCCTTAACTTTTCGCATTACGCAACTTTGTGCTTTTTAAAGTTCTCGGCCTGTTCAAAAATCTCTTTATACACTTCATCACGGTCAATCGGTGGGTAGCCCCACTCATCAAGCAAGATGATCAAGTCGAAGTGCAATTCAGCTTTGATATCGTCTCGCTTGTTCCAATCGGTGTATTTGGCTTTATCATCAATGACCTTCTTCACCTCTTTCGATAGGTCAAGCAGCTTCTCTTCGGGATAGGTAAAGTCATACTTGTGAGCCAGTGAGATGAGAATGTCGTAAAAGGCTTTTTCTTCAAAATCTATCCCCATTTCACCAAACGAGGCCATCTCAGCACGTAGTTCATTGTAAAGGTTGATAATTTCATCAGAAAAATCATTAATGACTTCCGAGCGAAGTACATCCTTTTCATCACGCTCATTGTACTTTTCAACCAACATATTCATTTTTTTAGTGAAATCGACACCTTTCACTTTATTGGTCTTTTTAAACTCACCAATCGCTTTTGCAAGCATTTGCTGAAGCAGTTGAAGTTTGGTGTTTGGCTGTTTCACCATCTCCAACTTAGCAAGATAATCATCATCAAAAATATCAATCTCGCCACCGTCTTTCTCGCCCAGTTTAAAGATCTCTTCAACACCATCACTCATCAGTGCGTCTTTGACCAAATCACGTACCTTACGGTTCATTTGGTCAACATCTGGCGCACCACCCGTAGTGATCTTAAATACGATGGTTCGAACCGCTAGATAATAGTGAATCTTGTCCTTATGCTCTTTGGTCAGCTCACTGCTACCCACACAAATGTCATAAGCTGATTTAAGGCGTTTGGTCAGATCCATAAACGTCTTTTCAAACTTCTTGGTTCTAAGTGCAAAATCAGCCGAGGTATTTAAGCAATGTAACTGCTCTAGGGGAGTGCCATTGAAGTATGGCTTTGAATCGAACTTATGGAATAACCCATCTAACAGACTCAGGTGATCTTTAACGATAATGACCGACTGTTTAATGTCTTCTAGGTTCTGATCTTGCCCTGCTGTGTATTGGGAAAGAGCAAGGTTCATCTGTTTTTTAATGCCAATGTAATCGACTACCAGACCATTCTCTTTACCTTCAAATTTACGGTTTACTCTCGAAATGGTTTGGATCAGATTATGCTTTTGTAAAGGCTTATCAATGTAGATGGTATCGAGGAACGGTACATCAAAGCCCGTTAACCACATATCAACCACAATAGCGATTTTGAAGTTCGATTTACCATTTTTAAACTGACGATCAAGCTCTTTACGGTACTCTTTGTTACCGAGTTTGTTCCACAGAGCTTTATCATCGTCTTTGTTACGAGTCATAATCATCTTGACTCGTTCCATCGGCTTCACTTTCTTCTTATCACTTTCTGATAGGGTTGCACCGTCTTCACAAACTTTAACTTCATCCCACTCAGGGCGAAGCTCAAGCAATTCTTTGTAGAACTGATAGGCGATTTCACGACTGCTACAAACAAACATTGCTTTGCCTTTTTGAGTCGTGCCTTCTTCAACACGATTCTCATAATGCTCAACAAAGTCTTTCGCTATGGCTTTAATACGATCTGGGTCGCCTAGTATGGTAGACATACTAGCCATAGCCGTTTTGCTTTTATCTATTTGATATTCGTTTGTCCCTGCTTCTTCACACGCTTTATAGTATTTTTCGACTTCATCAAGCTGGCGACCATCAAGCAGCACTTTTGCTGCTCGGCCTTCATAAACAATACGAACAGTAATTTCATCGTAAACCGATTCTGTCATTGTGTAGCTATCGACAACCGCACCAAATACATCCAGCGTTGCGTCAATCGGTGTGCCAGTAAAGCCGACATAAGTAGCGTTTGGTAAAGAGTCGTGAAGGTACTTAGCAAAGCCGTAAGTCTTTTTCACTCCGTCTTCAGTAACGGTAATTTTCTGTTCTAAATTGGTTTGGCTACGATGAGCTTCATCCGAGATGCAGATGACATTGGTTCGCTCCGTCAGCAATTCCAAATCTTCAGTAAATTTATGGATGGTAGTCAGGAATACACCACCACTTTTACGCCCCTTCAGGTGTTCACGAAGTTCAGCACGGCTCTCTACACTAATGATGTTTTGATCACCCACATAACCTTTTGCATTGGTGAATTGACCTGAAAGCTGATCATCCAGATCGGTACGGTCAGTGATGAGAATAATGGTTGGGCTACCTAGTTCGACATCTTTCATCAGTAGACGAGATAGGAACAACATCGTATAGCTCTTACCACAACCAGTCGCACCGAAATACGTACCACCTTTACCGTCACCACTCACCAACTTTCCGTGCTCATCAAAGCACTTCATATGTTGTTTGATATTGGCAAAAAGCTTTGTTGCTGCGTAATACTGAGGGTAACGACAAACAATCTTTTCTTGTTTGCTTGAGGTATCAGGTAAGTAGATAAAGTGACGTATCACATCGGCAAGTCGTTTCTTGTTAAACAAGCCGCTGATCATCGTAAACAGTGAATCAATACTGTCTTTGTCTAGCTTCTCTTCACCCGTAATTTTACGCCAAGAGTAAAAGAACTCGTATGGGGCAAAGTACGCCCCCATTTTGCTGTTCACACCATCACTAATCACACACAGAGCATTGTATTTGAATAGTTCAGGGATATCCCGATCATAACGAGTGGTTAGCTGCTTATACGCATCATAGATAGTCGCTTCTTCACGGATAGCACTCTTAAATTCAAATACCACAAGAGGTAAGCCATTGATGTAAAGAATCCCGTCAGGGATACGCAGCTCATAGCCTTGTACCTCCATTTGGTTAACGATGCGATAGCGGTTGTTCTCTAGGTCAACGTAGTCGATAAGCTGAATGTATAAATCTTTCTGACTTGCATCTTCACGCTTTAGCAAAAAACCATCAGAGACAAACTTCATTATGGCTTTGTTAGTATCGTAGAGATCCGAAGCTGGAAGATACTCAAGCTTATGGATAATTTGCTCTATCTCATAGGCTGTAATTCCTTCCGCTTGATAACGTTTGGCTAGAAATTCACGAAGATCGGACTTAATCAGCACATCTTCAGGTGCTCGCTCAATCGCCCCACCACGAGTATGTGGATAGCCTTCTTTCCCTAGCAGTTCAATAATGGCTTGTTCCAGCCGCTCTTCTGTGAATTTCATAGGTTATTTACCACCTATATGAAGAGTATTCTTTTTAACAAACGATTCACCTAGAGAGATGGCTTTCTGTACACTCAAATCTGGAATTGGGATTTCCACATCACACATCTCTTCCCAACTAAATATCTCACGAACAGAACCGTGAGATTTGAATCTCGCATAACGGTCAAATTCTGGCCTTGAAAACCATAGCATCAGAAAGTGAGGAAACAGTCTTGTTTGATCAATAATTTCAAAAACCGTATAAGATGTTGAAACTATACATTCATTATCTTCTACAATCCCAATTGAGATTCGGTCTCCATTACGGCTGGTAACTGGGCCATATGCAAATTGGCCTTTCTTAGCTACTTTATATTTGGATAAGTCTGTGCCAATAATGTTTGCTTGGGAAGGAATCAGCTCTTTGTACATACTTACTCCCAAGAGATTATTTACTCTAAGGTCAGTATTCTTAATTGAAACTTCTCTTATATGCATCCCTAGTTTTTCAAGCTTGTAGTTCATAACCTGACTCCTTAAAGTTTTTAAACATTTCTGCTTTCTGTGCTTTTTCTTGTTCGAGAATTTCATCAACTTGAGCTTGTAGGGCAACTAAATGGCCATCAAAATCATAGCTGTCACTGGAAAATTTAAACTCAACATATTTGTTTAATACCAGACTAAAATCGTTTCTCTCGATTTCTTCAAGGTTTGCACTGTAACAGTATTCGGGAATGTCTGAGTATGACGTAAGGTAATCAACCTGTTGCCAATTGTGGTAGGTTTCAATGGTTCGAGCTAACTCATTTTCTGTTAGGTCAACATATTTTTTTTCAAACGGAACGCCACATTTACGCATATCGATAAACAAAACTTCGCCAGATCTATCACGATAGTTTCGTGTATGAGAGTCATCGGCTACAGTATGGCTTTTCTTATTTTTGTTCAAAATCCACAATGTGACCCCTATATCAGTGGTATAAAATAACTTTCTTGGCAAAAGAATTATCGCTTCTACCAAATCATCTTGAATTAATTTTTTCCTAATCTTTTGTTCTACGCCTTCATCTGAAAGAGCACCGTTTGATAACACGAACCCAGCAACGCCATTTTCAGATAACTTTGACACCATATGCAAAATCCAACCATAGTTAGCATTACTAGTTGGTGGTGTTTCGTAGCCTTCCCAACGATGATCATCAACCAACTCATCGGAAGCTCGCCAATCTTTCTGATTAAATGGTGGGTTTGCCATAATAAAATCAGCTTTTAGAGTTTCGTGCTGATCATTGCCAAAGGTATCTTTTGCGGCTGCGCCAAGGTTGGCAGAGATACCACGAATAGCAAGGTTCATTTTCGCTAGTTTGTAAGTTGCGCCAGTGTACTCTTGACCATAGACAGAAACGTCTTTCTTATTGCCTTTGTGGTTCTCAATGAACTTCATTGACTGAACGAACATACCGCCCGAACCACAACAAGGGTCATAGATTTTACCTTTGTATGGTTCAATCAATTCTGCGATCAGGTTTACGATGCTCTTTGGTGTGTAGAACTCGCCTTTGCCCTTACCCTCTGCAATTGCAAATTTAGACAAGAAATATTCGTAGACTCGACCTACCACATCTTCGTGCGGATTCGCTAGGGTGTCGATGTTGTTAATGACATCGATCAGTGCAGATAGTTTGCTGACATCCAAACCAAGACGAGAGAAATAGTTATCAGGCAATGCACCTTGCAGTGCTTTGTTGGTTTTTTCGATGGTGCTTAGAGCGGTATCGATCTTTAAAGCGATATCTTCTTGTTTAGCGTTTTGCTGAACAAAGCTCCAACGACTGTTTTCTGGTAGATAAAACACATTGTCTTTGGTGTAGGCTGGAACCATATCAACGTGCTTTTCCAGCCCTGAATCAATCAGCTTTTGGCGCTGTTTCTCAAATGTATCACTGATGAACTTGAGGAAAATCAGGCTCAATACGATGTGTTTGTATTCTGACGATTCAACACTACCACGCAGCTTGTTTGCTGCATCCCAGAGTGTTTCTTCAAATGATTTTTCTTTCTTCTTTGCTGCTTGTTTTTTAGTAGCCACAATATTTCCTTAATTTTTGATTGGGAGTTACCTCCCAATTCTGTATTTTATACTAACTGATTTTGTGATTTTTAATCAGTATAAAGTTGTTATTTTTCTGTACATTAATGTTTAAAGCCAATTTTCATTCAGTTGTTTAATTTTTACTTTTGCCTGCTCAATTTCACTAAATGCTTGCTCTACTTCACCACGTACTTGCTGAGCCTGTTGTAATTTACTTTCAGTTAACAAAGGAACTGGCATTGAGCTTAAATCTTTAGCAGATAGCATTAATGCACTAGTCCCTGTAGTTAAACTGCTTAATTGCAATTGGCCAAACGTTGATTGTAAGTACTGAAATAATGAGACTGGTGTGATTCCAGCAATATGCGGTTTGATTCGCAATATTGAAAAGGCTTGGCTAGCAATGGCGTTTTCAGCAACTTCTTCACCGACCAACCCAACTTTACCAACGGCTCCTTTGCATACAACCAGCACATCATGTGCCTGAATTTCTTGCTTCCTAGCCCTAGAAAGATCTTTTTGGTTTACTAAAACCTGTTTACCTCTGCCGCTAACTTGACCGATTTCATTCAAGTTAGACACATTAAACTCAATGTAATCTTCAGAGCCACTATCATCATGCTTTAAAGCCTGTGGTCTAATAATCTCAACAACGTCTTCTAACCTTGCTGTATCGTGTTGAGATAAGAAGTCATTTAGTCTCTTCTCCTCGTCCGACAAAATATAGCGGCTCGGAGACAAGTTGTACTCATTGGCAATGATCTCATCAATTGAACTCAACTTTGATATTTCTGAATTATTTTCAGTAATAAACGCTTCCATAATGGCTTCTGCATTAACTAATCGACCTCTAGTGCGAGATACTTTTTCAACAAACTTGTCTGAACTAGCATCTATAAACATCACTTCTTGCGAAGTTTTTGCCTTATCAAGCACCAAAATATTAACAGGTATCATGGTGTTTGATAGAAGCCCCTCTGGGAGAGCGATAACAGCCTTTAACAGTCCTTGTTCAAGAATGTCTTGTTTAAAATGCTTTTCACCTGCCGCAGTCCTGAATAAAAAGTTATTTGAAACAAAGCAAACAACCAGGTCACTTACATGGGCTAACATATGGCGTAGATGATAAACATCACCAGTTAAAGAGCTTTCAGGAAAACGTCCCCAGATATCGTTGATTTCGAGCTTGCCATATTTTTGATTTAAAGGCGGAAAAGCGATTGCACTCTGAAATTGCTCTAGACCTCCGTCACCAATATAAGTTGGCAGAGATATACAGTCGGTTTGATTAATATGAAAATTAGAGTCTGTTAAGAAGGTATCAACTTCTGCAAAAAACACATCCGTTAAAACTTTTTCTTCACCACACGTCTTAGACTGTTTTGGTAACGCATTGGCAAAAAAGTAACCCGTATTAAATGGACAATAAACAGATTGTACTTTATCTCCTAAGAGTGAATTCCCTAATTGGACAAGTTCTTTAGGAACATGGGCTGCAACAACGAACTTTCCAAGATCTGAAGCCATTCTTTTTAAGATATCGGACAGGTCTATATAGGATATTAATTTTGCATTGATAAGCTCTCTAAGCGATCTCATCAGTTGAAAGATTTGCTCTCCAGTTAACTTATCTCTGCACTCTGGTAAAAAAATTGTTTCAACTTGTACTGCGCTAGCAAGCTTTTGAGTCAATACATGTAGCTCTGTTCCGGCTAATTGATAATTAAATCGTAACTCTTCATCAATTACTTGGGTTTCTGTTTGTTTAAACCAAACAAAGCAAGCTGCGACTTGTACTATATAATCACGAGGCTCTAATGGACCTCTTAAATTATCCAACAATGACCAAATTTGTTTATTCACGATAATAATTCCTAGATTAAATTAATGAACAGAGTGAGTTTTTTTACGATCATAGCTATCTAATGAGTAAGCTGTGATTTCAACATCACCCGACTCAACAAGTACTAATCCACCTCGATTTCTCATTTTTTGCATTTGCTTTGATAGATTGTTCATTTCATTAAGCGCTGCATCGATGCCTTTTTTATTTAGGTAGGTCTTATCTCCATCATCGACACCAAACATTTTCACTATTTCTAGCATTTGCTGAGAAATTGCACGCTGGTTCATTCGTTGATGAATATGTCTTGTTTTAGCCATATTGAAATCCTCCACACTGTTTTGATGGAATTAGTATATGACCGGATTATTATAATTAAAAACTTATTTTAATAATTTTTTACTTATTATTTTATTTCCTTTGGTATTAAAGATGTGTGTCCGTTTAATAGCCATTAAAAAAGGCGAACCATTTCTGGTTCGCCTTTGTCTTATCTATGCGTTCACAATCTTAATTGTACTCACATTTTTAATTGTAGCGTTCACAAACTTAATTGTTGATCGCCATCATTCTGTTCATGATAAATAAGTTTGCGAATACCCTCTCCATTTTTATTGGGCTGGCGAGCAGCAAAAAAATTAATAAGTTTGCGAAAAAGCACCTTTACTTCCCATTTAAGGAACAATTATCTAGTGTGGCAATTAGGAATGCAAACCTTGCACCCATCCACATTAGAGTAAATACCCTTTGCTTTTTGTACTGCCGAAGAGCATGTGCTGTGCATACCTAGCTCTGCTTTATTTGATGGCATAAAGCTACAGCCATTTTTATGTACTTCATGTTCACCAGTAGTTTGCGAGTTATTGTTTACATAATATAGATCCATCTTAAATATCCTTAATTTTAATATATAAAAAGTCACTTCAAATAAGCTTATTTGAAAGTGTAGAACTTAAATCAAAAATATCTAGTATGCTTTTTAGGTATGAATTTATTGAGGAGGTAAATACTTTTTTATAAAAGAGAGGTGTTTAATATCTAGATAAAACTCATAGCCGCTTAGATAAAGGCTACGTTTTATGTGTACAGCATTATTGGTTAACTCAATGTCTTGGTAAATTATTAATTCAAGAAGCTTCTTAGAGATGTAATCAAACCTGGAGCCTAAGCCAAATAAGGCTGCTCCGTAATGAATAACAGCTGCAATGTCATCTGACGTCGCTATATCGGGTTTTACTGACCAGCCAGCAAAACTATATTCTTTAAGTCGAGATTGCATCACTTCGTTAATCTTACATGCTGCACTAGCTGGCGTAGCTGTGGATTCTCCTAAAGGGATATAGAACCATTTGGTTCCCGTACGATAGGCTTTCAGCCCTAAACTTAAAGCAGTCTGTCTAGTTGAAATCGTGTGTATAACATGGGTTTTATCTCGTACTCGCTGCGTGAATTCATAAGTATAGGGAACGGAGGATTGGTAATTTAAAGTCAATTCAAATGCAGTATCAGCCCCTTTGTAAATAACAAAAATTTCTCCCCACCATGTTATCGTAATGGTGTACTTCATTGATTTAAGCTCTTTAAACAGTCCATACAAAAAAGGGGCTATCCATATCCAGTCTTCGGTACTTATATCAACTCCATTTTTTGGTGAACGATGATAATCAAATATAACTCGGCGCTTTTTGGCTTGTTTTAGCTTTGAAATCAAGGATTGGATATTCATCCCTCTTTCCTAATATCAATGCTAATTGATTGATAGCGTTTACCCACTTTACCTGCCTTAGTAATACCCACACCACTAAATGTAATTACTTTATTATGATAACTACAATGCTCAAAACGTAAGCTGACTTTATTCCCCGTCTCAGCACTAATATGTGTTAACCAATCACCGTAACCGATACCAAACAAGCGCTTTACTAATCGCCTTAGAAGTTTCTCTATATAAAGTTCCAGCTTTTCCAGCCTTGCCTCTAAATGGTTAATCTCCTCGTTAATACTTAGCAAAGTGGAATCACAACCGGCGGATAAGCTATTTATACAACTATTATCCAGTTCGTGTATTGAGTTCCCTACTTCGTCTAAACGCCAAATTAAATTAGATAATTCTTCGAGTTCAACTTCCTTTACTTCAAGCTCTTTGACCATAGATAAAGCCAACGTATAGCGTCTTTTATCTAGCTCAACCTTTTTAAGTGTACAACCGTCGATTAAAATATCAGTTGTAGCTATATAAGGAGTGATAAAGTAAGGCTCTTTATTAGGTGGCACTAACCCCGAAAAAGAAATCGTGTAGGGGGTCACATGTAAGTACGATACTGTATTGTGCCCATACCTTTTTGTAAGTTCAAAAAACCAATTAATACCCGTTACTTTTAATACCACTTCTTCTAACTCATTGCTCAAAAGTACCTGCCGCGCGCGTTCGATTTGAGCCATTAAATCATCGCTATATTCAATTAAACACAAGCTAGGCGTTGTTAATCGATGATGCATATAGAGGCTACTTTTATTAAGCTCGCTAACTTGAATACAAATGATTTGATGACTCATCAATCTTACACCTCTATTAATTATTTTGAACGATAGGATGCTGGCGGTAGGTGCAGATATAGCCATTGGGTATCGTATTTATAAAGCCACATATAACAAGCTGGGTACATAGCTTTAATTTCGGCACGTGTAGAAAAGGAGTGTTTTTTAAGGACTGAACGCATCTCAATACGATACTTGTCTCTTTTATCCAGTGCCCTTAAGTATTGTCGCCACTCTGAAAGCTGATAATGCTCACCACATATTTTCTCAACAGAGCTAACAGATACTTGCTCTTCGCGTGCTATTGCATCTCTAGCATCACCTTTTACTAAACGCATTAAAATACGCTTTTCTATATCAGCTGAAATAAATTGCGTTCGTTTTAAATAAGCTATGTTTTCTTGTTTAGCTAGCTTAATCACATAACCTATGGAGCAGCTGACACGCCTAGCTATTTCAGTAAAATTTAATTCACCTTCTTGTAGTAATAATAGACACTGTTTCTCACGTTTTTTATCTTTATCTGTTGGTTTCAATAACTGTAAATGCTCTTGCGCCGCTATGTCAGGCAGTTGTTCCAAGGCAAAGCGAAATAATATAAGTTTAAGCGGATGACATGCATAGTAAGGCTTGCGAATAAGATTTCTTACTACGTGTTCAGTAAAAACATCGTTATTAAACAGGCGCACAGTTATGTTTGATATAACTGCTATTAAACGTTGCATACTGATACTGTCATTACTCATAAACCCTTTTTGTCTAATCAGGGCATTCAAATTACTTTTGTCCAATAACAAATCATTACGCTTCTGACTTTTAGCCGACTCATTAACTTCCAACACATAAGTAGTGAAAAACCGCTGTAAATCACTCGCTGGTACATCAGAAGATGATATTGCTTGCGGAGGCAAGCTGTATACTCTTAATGAAGGCGAAGTGTCGACAAGTAACGTATTGTGTATATGGCAACTTTGTATGCCTGTGAACTGGTGCGACAGGTGCCAATAAGCAACGCCATACTTCTCTTTATCAGCTTCTATGCACGATAAACAGTATTTATCCTTGCTCAATGCTTTCAGACCCGATTGGGTGATTTTAGCGTAATTGCCTAATCGATAAGATGGACCAGTGAGCATAACGTCTTTAAGCTTTTTAGGCTCATTACCCGCTAAAGAAAATAAGGGGTAGTAAGTATGATCATTAAGTAATAGTTCTACTGGGAATTTCGTTTGCGCAGAAAAATACGCTAAGTGGGTGGCTAGCTTTTGGTCTAAACTTAGCCCATATTGTTCAAACCAGAGCAAGCTCGCTGAACGATGATTATAGCTACCCGAGTAAACTCTGAGCCGTGCTAAAAATGAATATATTGTCTCATCAGGTAGCAACGGCAGTATATTCATTAGCTTTAACTCAGTAGCCAATTACAGTTAAGTGAATATTTTTTAAAATGCTCAGTGCGATAGCTAGCTATATTTTCACCCGTATATTCTTCAGCAAATTTAATTAAAAGCAAAAATATCATTGGGTGTGTCTGCTTCGCTTTAGGAAATAAAATATGTTGAATTTTAAATTTCTTAAGTTCAGCACTATAACGCTTAGTAGGCTCCAATTTGTTAAATGATTCTCTTAGAAATAAACCCCATTGGTTAATTAACCTAGATGAAAACATAACGCCCCTTGACGTATATTTTGCCTCAAATAGTTCATATAAAGTTTCGCGAACTGAGGCGACCCATGCCCTAGTGTTTGGTAAGGGCTGAGTTAATAAATATTTAGATTGCTTATCCAACCAAACATGTAAGGGAGTTATAACTACCCTAGGTAATTTACACGCATTATTAGAAGATATAATGGGATTATCGATTAAGGTTTTTTTATGCTCCCATACGGCATGTTCTAATGCTGAAGAATGTTTTGAGCAAGTGTAAATTGTCGGTATTTGATGCTCACTGTACCAGTACGACAAGCCTATTGATTTCCTATCATCTTCAGCACACATTCTACAAAATTTAAGAGGTTTAAATATTTTTAAAAGCTGCTCACCTTCAAATAGGTTATTACTTGCCTTGTGACCATTTATAATCGCTGTATTGTAAAGGTTAAGCTCACCGGGTTTAATAAAGCCTTGCCAATAATTAGCACTAAAATGATCAATTAATACTGCACGGTTTATAGGCCCGTTGTTATTTTCAATACTTGTTGGCACCAATATCTTTATGCAAGGAATAATGGAGCGTGGATAGATATTATCGGGTATTGTTGAAGCCTTTATATCGGATATAAGCATTTCGTTAGGTAAGCTTAAATGCTTTCCTAAATAGCGTAATCTCATTATATAGGCGGGAAAATATTCATTAGGTTGAATAGGAAAGAAGTTGCCTAAATCTTTAATAGCAGTCATTTGGGCACCTTACTCTACAGAAATTGATCTAAATCTAGAGGTTTATACGGCTCTTCTTTATCTTTTGTACGCTTACTCCTTTTGATATTTTTTAAAGCTTCATATGTATGATTCGAGTTAGTCTTGGCTCTAGAGACTCCTTTTAGGCCAACCTTAAAATCTGTATTACTATTTTTAAGTGCCTTAATAGAAGCTTTTAATATAGCTTCCGTAGGCTTATTAGCCTGACCGTTTTCTACAAGCTCTGATACTTTGCAAGCGAGATGAATTAATTCATTCATACAACCAAAAGCAAAATCATCTATCAGATCAAACTGCTTTTTTGTTAGAGGCTTTTTCGCTGAATTGAAAATAAAATTAGTAAATAACGTTTGTATAGCTACTTTCCATTCCTCAGAGTCTGATTCAAAATAATGAAGCTCATGATATATAGCTTCTTTAAAACGCCTCAACGTGGCTTGACTTTGCATTAGAGCTTGAATTAATTGAGGAGTACCAATAAGCAGAATAGGGACATTAAATCGATTATAAATTTGCTGTAAAAAAGAGCTGTTAATAGAGTCTCTATTCGATTGTGATTTCTGATCAAACCACTGACTCTCATCAAGTACAATAATCCCTATTGAATATTGAATACAAAGTAAACGTATTACACTGCAATATTTGTGGATACTCTCACGTTCACTCAGCTTTGCTAAATTACAAGTTCCTGCAACTCTATCGATTTCCTCAATAATTAACCTAAGGGTTGCTTTCCTTGTTGCTTCACACGTTATCATTATCCAAGGGATTTGAATTAAAGGTGTATTCGTTACGCTGCTCGAACTTTGGTGGTTAACTTTTTGTGGAAATAAACGTAAAGACTCCCTGACTAATTTTGTTTTACCAACACCAGATTCCCCGAATAAACATCCACCTAACTCAACTTTATTCGTGATGTGACCACTAGCTTTATCTTCCTCATTAAAAAGAGCTTTATTTACATCCTTAAAATATTCCGAGCTATTAATATTTTTATACCTATACCCCTCCATTATCATTGTTTTTATAGCTTTATAAACTTTCCAAGCATCTTCAGTTGGAACGTAAAAATGCTCTTTTATTTGACTTGATATATAGCAATGATGAGATAGTTCGGTATTTTTAGCCTTACTCATAGCCTCATAAAATTTAGACTTACTTTCAATTCTAGGTAAAGCATTAATTAATGGGTTAAACATCTTCAATCATCTCCTTCAAATAGTGAGGAATTACCGCCCATCAATGTGGCAGAAACAATTTGCGCATTACATAGAATTTCTTCAACTAAATCAGGCTTGGTATTGTCATCTAGATGTTTTGATATTGATTTATTATTTGTCTTTTTAACGTTTTCTAAATCTTTCGTTCTGTTTGACTCAGATTCTTTGATAAATTTTGCGAGACATACTTTGTAATCTTGACGTTTATTTCTAAGCTGGCGATCAAATACTAAATCTTGATTCATTAAACTTTCGATATCATCACCATACAAACTAGCAAATCGTTTACTCCTATCTGCTAACCTAAGCTCAACGCATTCTCCTCCCGTGATCGGCCCGCAGTACCAAACATGATCAACCCAATTAGGTAATACCATTACCTCAATCTCACAAACACCATCCCCTTCATCATTACACGCAACCTCTCGATATTTGTTAAGGTCATGGTTACTAGTTTCATAATTCAGAGACATAGAACCACTACCTTTGATAGGTCTTTTTATCTTAAAAGATTGCTTTACAAGACTTACTTTACATCGCGGCAATAACGCCATCATAATCTCTTGGTTAGACCTAACTACTCCTCCATTAGCTTTTGTATTTAAGTTGTAGTTAAAAATAGCTTGAGGTGTTGGGTCTACCTTGTTAATACAATCTTCTAAATCTCGCTTCTCAATAGCATTTCTAGAGTGGTTTTGAAAAATAAAATGAGCTATTAAAATTTTATATAGATCAGTCATTGTAAGTAGCGCCTTTTGAGAGGCATGCTGTGTACTCTTAGGTTTATCTTTATCTATCCTAGCCGACGTAAATTCTGTAATAGACTCTTGCATCGATTTAAAGCCTCCCTCTACAGTGCCTTTGTTACTCCCCATATAAGATTCTGTAAAAGAGACCCCTAATACTCCTAATTGTGACTCAACTAACTCAGTGACTTTTTTATCTTTAAATTCGGTTCCACGATCAAATAAAACTTCACTGCATATATGGTGGCAAGGCCAGTTTTTTTCTTCAATTTTAACTCCATGCAATGCAGCAAAAATTACTTTATTAGTAAATGCATTATTGAGTGCCATTAGGAGTGACTCTTCCGTATTCCCATCTAAGGTCAGATAAAACCCGACCACACACCCACTATAGGTATCATAAACGGTATAAAGAGTAGGTCGCTTAAGTGGTTTTTTCCCCTCTAAACTTGTAAATAAAGATTGTATATATAAATCTAAAGTTGTTGAGTCAATTTCATATCTTGCAGTAGGAAAAGGAATATTGTGGCGTGCACTTGAAGTAAGAGCTCTTTGATTATTTTTGTAATTCTTAACGCCCTTATTTGCAATGGATAATTGCTTATTACTTACATACTTATTAAACAATTGGAGGAATTGGTTACGAGTAACTCTGTAACTATCCCAATCCAGATAAGGATTATCTTTTTTTAACCTGTCTTGTAAATCTATGCAAAAAAGAGTGAATAGCTGATGTAATTTATTAGGGCTAGAAAGGGATAGTTTTTTAGCAAAACTCTCCATAACATCGTGTTCAAGTTGAGTTATAACACGTTGATTCAACCTCCCATCAAACCTAGGTCGTCCTAAGCCACGAGGATACTTTACCTTAGCCTCGTGTAAATTTTTAGGAATTTCACGTCCTTTACCTATTCTATGATTATTTGGAATAAGCGCTTCCTTACAACGACCAAAGGCAAAGTAAGTATTTAATGCTCTATAAACAGTAGATAAATTTACATTATATTTCTCGGAAATTTTTCTTAAATCTTGACTTGGATAAGTTCCTTTTACATATAACTCTAATGCATCAGGAATTGATAAAAACTCAAAAATCATATCCATTTTTTTATTTAATCGCTCTTTTAACTTTTTAGCTCTCTCACGTTTTTCTGTATTCTTTTTTCTAGTCATTTTCGACGCTAAAAATAGCTCCGAATACCATTGCTGGCGCTCTCCTGAAATAAAATCATTGCCGATACATTCATACTCTTCAATACTAAAACCAAGGAGTGGTTTACTTAATTGATGCATAAATGGCTTTTTTATTTTATTTCTATCTTGTAAGGAAAGTAATATGCATTCTGGATTATTCAGAAATGGATATTCAACGATCGTAAATCTAATATCTTTTTTAACTGCATTACATTTATTATTCTTTACACTTAAATGAGCGTTCTTTACTGGATATTTGAGCACCTGATTTTTAAGATATTTTAAGACCATACATCCCCCTTTTTAGGGTAAAGAATGTGGTAACTACCAATCTCCCTATATAAGTCAACACTGATTTCGTTATGCCAAATAAGGTACCAAAATATAACCCTTACTAAGCTAGTTTCAATTTTAGTGGTCTGTGAAACTAATTCGCATAACTTGAGCAAAGTTATATACTCACTACCCTCAAAAATAATAACAATTTCTTTTTTAACCTTATTAAGCTTTTGCTTTGGATGCTCTCTGCGTCCCAATATATAAGCTTGTGCTAAATTTTCTTGAAAGTAATATCCTAATAAATAATGCTCGCTTGTAATTAAGCTCCAGCTAACTCCTTTATCTAACCAATATTGGCGTTCTATTTCATGTTTATCGTTTATCCGCTCAATTTTTTTATCTGTGGCACCTAACCTACCATTGCGATTCAAACATTTTAATGAGATTGCATGCCACACTTCGATATTATTAGCATCGGTGTACGTCATTAAAACGTCTGTAGTCATTGGGGTATACTGGTATACAGCATGCTCTTTCGAAATATTTCCTTTAGGTTTATAGGCAGGATGTCTAATGCCTTTTTTCTTGGCAATTTCGACTGTTTTATCAATATCATCTAAAGGTATTTGCATCGCTATTTTTTTCACATTTGGTAAAAATAGCAGGGCTTTTAAAAAACCACTTTCTAATTTAGATAATGCCTCTAGTGGCACTATGGATTTTTCTGAAGGGGCATGCTTTGTGGCTAATCCAACAGATGAAACTGCTTTAGTTGGGAAGTAAGGGACTAAATAACCTTTTTCTTTGCACCTTTTATTCCACTCTTTTAGCTTACTATACGTCAGGTCAGTTACACCTGGTGTTTTTTTTTCTTTCGCAGTTAACCCAATATTGTCTTCATAATTTTTCATACCCGTAACCTTCTCTTGATATGTATTTAAATCTATATACACAAAAAAATAGTGTCAAGTACAAAAAACAATCTAAAATTAAAATTAACACATAAAAATCAACAGCTTAATAACACGCATTTTAAGTTTGTCAACCAAGCTCATTCTTACAAAGCATAGTTTTTTTGACTCAATAAAAGCTTAAAAAAAACGACAAATAACAACAATGTAAGCAGTAGTTAATCAATAATAAATCGGAAGGGGAAACAAAATGGTAATAACTGAATCGAAGCTAAAGCTATTCGAAAAACTGATTAAAAGCAGACTTTTTTCTCAAAAAAAATTTTTTTATTTTTTTATAAAAAAGCAAAAAGTTAACAAAATGACAACGCTAATTGATCTACTTGAAACACCAGAGGGACAGGATAAGCTCGAAAAGGAACTCGATTTTTTTATTCGTACTAATAAAAAGCAACATATAAAGCGCTTTTTGGGAGCATTAAAATGAACGATTTCTCGCGAACTCAGCAGTACATTAAGTTTTTTACTGAAGTGCTCAAACTTAATAAACTTACAAATGCGCCTACTGAGCAACACCGTATTTATTACAATCAAATCAACTTATTCTTATCGCATCACGCTCTTTTATCGGCGGCTCAAGTCATTGATTTACTCTCGACCCCTAGCAAGCCATTTACTGAACAAGATTTAAAAAACTTAGTCGATACAAATAAGGCCTTTTTTGTAACAGCACCAAATTTCGCAGGCTATGAGGGCTACCCTGCTTTTCAGTTTGATATCTATAATCGACGCGTTAAAGCTATTATAGAACCTATTATTGAACAGGTAAGTAAATACTATTTCGACTGGGATATTGTACTTTGGTTAGGGTCATACTTTGGCGACCTGAATGGTTCAGCAATTGAAGCAATAGATAACCCTAAGCAGCATAGTTTTTTGATTTCATTAGCTAAGAACCTTGATAATGAGTATTTGTAGTTAAAATTCAGTTTTATTGATACGCTATATAACACATAAATATTGAGCTTTTAGCTAAATTACAATACTGTACCTAGGTAGTATAAAAGTTACAGTGCGCAGTATTGTCGGGCATTGTACTAATAACACAAAGGACTGCTAGTGATACCTAATTACCAGCAATTTATGCGCCCATTTTTAGAGGTTGCACATAGAGCTCATGGAAGAGAAGTTAAGCTAAGGGATGTAATTAACGAACTAGCTGAACAATTTAATCTTACTGATGAAGAAAAATCTGAAACACTACCTAGTGGAAGGCAGCCTATTCTAGATAACCGAGTTGGCTGGGCACGCACATACCTGACAAAGGCAGGACTTCTAGAAGTTACAAGACGAGCACATTTTGTAATCACTACACGAGGCATAAAAGCTCTCGAAGGTGAATCAACTGTAATAGATAAAAACTATTTAAAACAATTTGATGAATTTGTCGCCTTTTCTGAACAAAAAAATGAGGTAGCAGTAATAACTACCCCAATAAATCCCCAAAGTAATGATAATATAGAAGACATAACGCCAGATGAAGCATTAAGAAACGCTTACAAAGCGATTAATGACGCCCTTACATCGGACCTTTTATCTAGAACACGTAAAGTTACACCTGCATTTTTTGAGGAGCTGTTGATAAAGCTACTAATCGCTATGGGCTATGGAGGTACTGGTGAGGGTGTAGCTCATGCATTAGGTAAAACTGGAGATAATGGTGTTGATGGTGTTATCGACCAAGACCCATTAGGTGTCGATCAAATATATATTCAAGCAAAGCGATATGCAGAAGGCAATAACGTAAGTGCTGGCGACATCAGAGACTTTTTTGGGGCGCTAAACCTTAAACGGGCGCAAAAGGGTATCTTCATTACAACTTCAGATTTCACACTGTCAGCTCAAGAAACAGCAAACAATCTAGGCACTCGTATCGTCTTAATTAATGGTAAAGAGCTGGCCAAACTCATGCTGCGCTACAACATTGGTAGTCGAGATGAAGATGTATTGCATATCAAAAAGTTAGATGAAGACTTTTTCGAAATTTAAATAAACAACAAAGAATTTAAAAGAGTGGTGGTATTCCAGCACAGCTCAATCAAAGAGAATTATTGAAAACATGAAACATAAACTGACATTAACTAGATTAGAAAGCCTGCTATTTAAAGCGTGTGACATATTGCGCGGCAAAATGGATGCCTCGGAATATAAAGAATACATCTTCGGTATGTTGTTCTTAAAGCGCATGTCTGATCAATTTGAAGCAGATAAAGCCGGTATCCGCGCCCGTTTAGAAAAAGAAGGAAAGTCAGACGCTGCAATTGAAAAGCTTGTTTCTCTGCCTTCTCAGTTTGATTACTTTGTTCCCGAAGCTGCATCATGGTCAACGATTAAGCACGTTAAGAAAAACGTGGGGACTGAGCTAAATAAAGCGCTTGCTGCACTTGAAGATGCCAATATTAAAAAGGGTCTTGAAGATGTTCTAAAGCATATCAACTTCAACAAAAAAGTTGGTAAAAAGCCGATGGAAGATAAAGTGCTGATCGATTTCATTCAGCACTTTGACCAAAAAGATTTTACGTTAACCAATGAGTGTTTTGAGTTTCCTGATTTACTCGGTGCAGCTTACGAATATTTAATCAAATTCTTTGCCGACAGTGCTGGTAAAAAAGGCGGTGAGTTCTATACGCCTTCTGAAGTGGTTCGCTTGTTAGTTGAATTACTTCAACCCGGTGAGGGAATGGAAATATACGACCCCACAGTTGGCAGTGGCGGTATGCTCATCCAAAGTAAAAAATACGTTGAAGAAACAGGTGGTGACGTTAACAAGATAGATTTATTCGGTCAGGAAGACAGCGGCACCACATGGTCTATTTGTAAAATGAATATGATTCTGCACGGTGTGGGTGGTGCAAATATTCAAAATGAAGACACCCTTGCCAAACCCCAGCATATTGACGCGAATGGCGAAATCCGCACTTATTCAAGGGTGATCGCGAATCCACCGTTTTCGCAAAATTACAGTCGTGATGGCATGACGCACCAAAGCCGTTTCCACACATGGCTACCAGAGGGCGGTAAAAAAGCTGATTTCATGTTTGTTCAACACATGCTTGCCTCACTTAAGCAAGATGGCAAGATGGCAGTAGTAATGCCACATGGCGTATTGTTCCGTGGCGGTGAAGAAAAAACGTGTCGCCAAAAGTTTATTGAAGAAGGGATTTTAGAAGCGGTTATTGGTTTGCCACAAGGCTTATTCTATGGAACAGGCATCCCTGCTTGTGTCCTAGTATTTAACAAGGCTAATGCTGCTAAGCGCAAACATGTTGTATTTATCAATGCGGATCGCGAATACAAAGAAGGTAAAAATCAAAATAGTCTTCGCCCAGAAGACATTGAAAAAATCACTCATGTATATGAATCTCTCACATCAGATACTGATAACAATGTAGAAAAATACGCACGAGCAGTGCCTGTTAGTGAACTTGAGCAAGAAGAATTCAATTTAAACATTAGACGTTATGTTGATAACAGCCCAGCACCTGAGCCTCATGATGTAAAAGCACATTTAAACGGTGGTGTACCTGCTGATGAAGTTAACAGCCTTGAATCTCACTGGCAAAATTATGCCAAATTAAAAGAAGCGTTGTTTACTTCAGGTCATCCTAAGCAAAAAGATGGCCACTACTACTCTTTTCCTCCGGCTGTTGAAAGCAAAGCCGACATTAAATCAACTATAGAAAACCACCCTCAACTTATTGCTAAGCATGATGCTTTTTATGGACAGTTAGATAACTGGTGGAGTATGCACTTTGTTCCGCAGTTCCATAAACTCGGTGATGAAACGTTAGGCTCGAAAGGTGTTTTTGCGTTAAGACGTGATGCCCTAAACAGCATTGTCAGTGCCTTATTACCTGAAAATTTGCTAACTATTTATCAAGTGCGTGGTGCTATGGCGAACAATTTTAAACAACATGAGGCGGACCTTAAATCTATTGCCAACTCAGGTTGGAATGCTGAACTTATTCCAGATGAAGAAATTCTTGAATCCCAGTTCCCAGAGGTACTAGCAAACCTGAAAAAAGACGCTGCCAGAATTACAGAATTGGAAGCATTGTTTGCTGCGGTAAATGAGTCTACTGAAGATGATGATGAAACAGAGGAAGAATCTGAATCTGGCGTGTTACCTAAAGCTCAGGTGAAAGCACTTAAAGATGCGAAAAAAGAGAACAACGGACAACTTCGTGATTTAAAGAAAGAGCTAAAGTTTGCTAAAAAAGAAGACTCTGCGAGTGCCCAAATCCGTAAAGAACAGCTTGAAGCAAGCATTGAAAAACTAACCTCAGCAAATACCGAGATTGACGCAAAGTTAGAGCTACATACCGCACTTGAAAAAGAGCTAAAAGAACTAAAAGCAGGCATTAAAGAAGCTGAAAAGAAAAAAGAAGATTTGGTTGATGCTGCGCGTGAAAAAATCACGCCAGAAGAAGCTAAGGCACTTATTGAAGCACGCTTTAAGCAGCAGATGACTGATAGTTACTCTCACTACCTTCGCCAACTTGTTACACAGCTAATCAAGGCAGTTGAGAATCTCCATAACAAGTATTCAATTACGGTTAAAGATATTCTGAATGAACGTGAACAGCAGGCTAACTTATTAAATAAGTTCTTGGTGGAGTTAGGTTATGAGTAGTGTTACTTACCCTGAAAATTGGAAAGGTGTAACTATCGAAAACATTTCTTCATTCGTAGGAAGAGGTATCGGACCGAACTACTCAGATATAGAAACTGACGTTATAGCGATCAACCAGAAATGTATACGAAATGGAAAAGTTAATATTGATTTTGGCCGCTACCATGATAACGCTTCTCTCGTTAGGCAGAGTGCGATATTAAACACAAATGATATTTGTATAAATAGTACTGGTGATGGGACTATTGGCCGAGTTGGGCTGTGGGATAAACCAAATAGTACATCATCATTTTTTGTTGATTCACACGTTACAATTGTAAGACCTATAAGTGAAGAGAGAGACTCCAAATATTTAAGTGAGCTTTTATCCTCGGAATGGATACAAAATGATATCGCTAGATATTGCTTTACAGGGAGCACTAATCAAGTTGAGCTAAGTCGAACTGAGCTTCTGCAACTAACACTTTATTTTCCAGAGCTAAAGCAACAGCAGAAGATAGCTGAAATACTATCTACAGTTGATAACCTTATTGACCAGACCCAAAGCCTTATCGACAAATATACAGCCGTTAAACTAGGCATGATGGCTGATTTATCCTCTCGTGGAATCGATATATCTGGCACACCAGAAACTAATAAAAGCTATGGTCAATTGCGCCCAAGCTACGAAGATGCTCCAGAGCTTTACCAAGAAACAGAATTGGGCTTTATTCCGAAAGACTGGCACGCAGAGCCGCTTCAGGAATTTTTATCATTAATTACTTATGGCTTTACAAATCCAATGCCAGAAACAGAAGATGGCCCTTGGATGGTTACTGCTGCAAATGTCATCGATGGAGAAATAGATTATAAGAATACTAGACATACGTCTTTAGAAGCTTTCAATACACTCTTGACACAAAAGAGCAAACCAAAGCTTAATGATATCCTATTAACAAAAGATGGTACTTTAGGACGTTTAGCTTTAGTTGACGATGAGACAGTTTGCATAAATCAATCAGTCGCCTTATTAAGATGTAATGAAAAAGTTAAGCCTCATTTTATGAAGTTACTTTTAGAAACCGAAAAGTATTATCACAAGATGCTTGATGACGCAGGAGGATCGACAATAAAGCATATCTACATAACCATTGTTGACAAAATGCTTATTGGGTTGCCACCTAACCCAAAAGAGCAAGATGCTATTTATAGTAAAGCGGCTGCAATAATTGAAAAAATTAATACAGAAAAAACTTATTTAGAAAAATTAAAGCTAAAGAAAAAGGGCCTGATGCAAGATTTGTTAACAGGAAAAGTGAAGGTTAGCTAATGGCTGATATTTTGAGGGAAATGCCGGAATTAGACCCTGAAATAATAACGGCAGCAAAGGAAGGGTCTCTCGTATTATTTATCGGTGCAGGTATATCTCGGCTTGTTGGGCATCAATCATGGGATGGCTTTGCATACGGTGTAGTTGAACAACTATTGAATAATAGGGTTATCAATCATTATGAAAAGGAGATGATTAATGCCCTTGCAGATCCACGTAAACGCCTTTCAATTGCAAAAATCCTTGATGACGAAAATGAAAATGGTACACAAGTTGATTATCAAAAAATATTTACGTTATCCAAAGAAAATAGTGATATTTACAAAAGTATAAATGAATTTGGTTGTACCTTTGTAACAACCAATTATGACAAGCTAATAGCTCCAGAAATTTCCAAAGAGAAAAGTGAAGATGAATGGCGTTATTTCGAAAGAAAAGATTTATTAAGCGCTAACTTGGATCAGAAAGGTGCTGTTGTACATATTCATGGTTGTGTTGATGAACCAAGTAGCATGGTTATAACTACAAAAGATTACTTGAACCACTATACATCTGGTGAGGTTCCTGAATTTTTACAAAAGCTATTTTTAAATAAAACTGTCTTATTTTTAGGGTACGGATTAGAAGAAACTGAAATACTCGAATATGTACTTAAATCAAGTAATCAGGCAGGCTCCGCTGAAACAAAATTATTTATACTTCAAGGGTTCTTTCAAGCTGAACAACTACTGTTCGATAAGTTAAACAAATATTATCGCAAATCTTTTAATGCCAAATTGATCGGTTTCTTACGAGACCATGAAAATTATGAACAGCAAACAAGCATTATTGAAAAGTGGGTAAAGCAGCTTGATTTTGGTGGAGCAAGCTTGGCTGAGCAATTAGCTGAGCTTGATAGTGATTTGTCATGATCACTAATTTAACTGTAAAACAAAGAAATGCTCTTCAGAGAGTTAGAAATGAACCCGCGTTAGAGCCTTGGTTATTTAAAAAAGTCGATGATTTAGTATGGTTTGATGCATTTTTAGAATCAGGGTACTTAGATCCTGAATGTAACCCAGCTCCAGTTACAAAGACTGACGGTACAATTCACATACCCTCATGGCCCATCACAGAATATCTTGTTTCGTCATCTCTTAAATTAAGAGAAGAAAATGATGTCGAAATGGCACGAAAATATTTAAGCCTTCTAAAAGAGATTACTCATTATGCTGTGGCAAATGAGCGCTCTAACTACAGGACATGGTGGCAATTCAGCAAGGTTCTTAGACATATACCTTTAGAGGTTATCAACCTTGACGATCTTGGCTGTGTTAGTGACTGGCTAAACGATAAATTTGACCGCTATCTTGTTAATAAAGAAATTAGTGAGTGGATGCTAGAGCTAATTGATATTAATACTGAACAGTCGGTTTCATTTGCCATATTTCTGTTAGACAAGTTATTTGCAATTCACAGTGTTGAAGGCAGATACGCAGATAAAAAACATGAAGCCGTATTGGGCTTTGATGATTATCAAGCAGGAAAGTTTATAGAAGAGAATGCTGCGGCTCTCGGTGAAAAGTTAGGTTTAGTCGCAGTAAACTTATGTGAGAAAAAACTCAAAGAAGTACTCGATATTAATCGCAATGATAAATGGTCGAATGTTTGGCGTAACGCAATACCTGAGCATAAACAAAACAGCAGACACAATGACGCTGATGATATTGTTCTAAAACTTTTTAGAGACGCTTTGTTAGGTTACGTAAAAGAAGATTCTGATAACAACGCTAATGAAAAACTAACAGAGTTAATCAATAGTCATTACCAAACGATTAAACGTGTCGCAATCTATGTTGCGAGTGAATATTTTGAAAAACTTGAACAGCAAGTAATAACTTTAGTTATTCAGCCAAATCATTTTAACGATAAGTATCGCCATGAGCTTTGGCATTTTATCCACAAGAATTTTTCTTCACTACGAGCAGAGCAGCAAAAATCAATTATTGCAGCGATAGAGTCGTTAAATGTGACGGATGAAGAAACTGGAGTGCTATTAGACAAACCTACTGCTTACAAGCAGTCTAATTGGTTTGCCGCAATCAAAGATGAAAATGAAGAGACACAAGCGAAGTATCAAGCTTGTGTTGATATTACAGGTGCTGAGCCAGATCATCCCGACTTTTCATGTTATATGAGCGGTGGTGTTGCGGTAGATGTATCTCCACTGTCTGTTTCTGAACTTGCAGTTATGCTTGAAGACATTGATTCGTTGATACATTTCTTAAACGAGTATAAGGAAGTTGGACACTTCAATGAGCCGGGCATAGAGGGTTTAGTTAATACGTTTGAAGAGCTAGTTTTACTCGATAGTTGTGAAATCCTTAATAATTTGGATTCATTCATTAAGCTTAAACCACATTATCTAGACAAAATATTTTCTGCTTACTCAAAGTTATGGACAGATAAAGTACAGCGACCGTGGAACGAACTTTGGCCTAAAATTATTAACTTTGCTACTAAATTGTTTAATGAAGCTTCTTTTTGGAACTCTGTTGATAATACCGATTCTGGCCCGTTCATAGGTGACAAACACTGGGTGATCAATTCTTATTGTCGATTAGTCGAGTCAGGGTGTGAAAAGGATGAACACGCTTTTAGTCTTGAGTTAACATTCGATGTTAAAAATACGCTTGAGCTAATTCTAAACAAAGCATCTGGAGAAGATTTTAATGATGACTCTGATGCTGTATCTATCGCTATTAATAGTCCAAGGGGTCGCTGTTTAGAGGCTTACGTTAAATTAGCTCTATACCAATGCAGAAATGTTGATAAAGACTCTGAAGAGCACAAAGAAATATGGGCTAGCTATCAGCCAACTTTCGATAATGAACTGAGCAAGCCAGATACTGCTGGTGAATATGAGTTTATTACGATTCTATTAATGTATGTGCGTAACTTTCTTTATCTTTCTAAAGACTGGACTGTGCAAAATATTGAGCAAATGTTTGGTGAAACAAACTCTCTTCAATGGCGATGCGCTTTACAAGCCTATTCATATGTAGGTTGGTTAATTCCTGAAATTCATACTCATTTTAAAGAAAAAAAGTATTATCCGGCACTGCTAGATGATGAAAGCCTGTCAGATACGGTTAAAGGTCGCTATATAGAGTATGCATGTATTGCATATCTTCAAAAAAGAGATCAACTGGATGATGAAAGCTTGTTGAGACTTCTGTTAGTTAGACAAAAAGAAAGTGAGTTAAGCAAAGTTGTTTGGTTTTTATGGTCTATAAGAGATCAAAATGTAGAAAAGACCAAAGAGTTAGTATTTGCTTTATGGCCTGATTTAGTTGATCTAATAAATCAACAAGATTCTGATAAAAAGCCTTTGGCATCCAAGTTAGCTTTGTGGGCGGAATACATTGAAGAGCTGACAGTTGATACTAAATCTTGGTTGATGGCAGTCGCTCCTTATATTAATGACGACCACAATGGTATGTCGTTTATGCAAGAAATGGCGAGGTTGAGTGAAGGCTATGCCAGTGATGTTGCGGATATATGGATAGAAATATTATCAAAGCCATTTTATATGTATGAGCTAGACCCTTTAGAAATAATATTTAAGAATATAATCTCGTTAGGTCTGGAAGGACAGGCAATTGCAAAAGAAATTGCTGACATTTATATAAAGAACAATGACGAGCCAGTCGTAGCACTGTATCAAAGGATTATTAGAGGATAGGTATGTCTGAATATCAATTTGTAGAAAAGCCATTATTGAATCAACTGGCTGCTATGGAATGGCTGATTATAGAGCATCCGCAAAATGTTATTCCTACAAATCCTGAAATTAGCCTCCGAGAAAACTTTAGAGAAATTGTAATCAAGCAGGAATTCATAAAGGCTGTAAGTACACTCAACACTATTGATGATCAATGTTGGTTAACTGACGCTCAAAAAGATGGCCTGTATGAAGACTTCACTGATTTTGGTGTTAAGAGCCTGCTTGAAAACAATCAAGAGTTTATGGAGCGAATCAAAAAATGGCAGGTAGATGAGAACACCGTAACTGGCGAGCAGAACCCTACGGTTAAGATTATTGATTTTGATAATTGGAAGGCCAACCGATTTGTTGCAATAAATCAGTTTCGTATTGATACTCCTGCGGGGGTTAAAGAATGCATCATTCCTGATGTGGTGTTGTTTGTTAACGGCCTTCCTTTGGTTGTTATTGAGTGTAAAGATGTAAATAGCTTTACGTCAGACCCGATGAACCAAGCAATTGAACAATTAAGGCGATATGCTGATCTAAGAGAACCTGAAGGTTCACAACTGATTGAAGGGGAAGAAAAGCTTTTTTATAGCAATCAATTAATGGTTGGCACATACGGTGATAATGCCAAATTCGGTACAGTTACATCAACAGAAGAGTATTATTTTAATTGGAAAACAATATATCCAGATGATAGTCCTTATGTGGACCACACGACAGGGAAGCATCGTAAACAAGAAACCCTTGTTCAAGGCATGTTGCACCCCCGAAACCTTATAGATATTACTAATAACTTCACTTTATTCATGGATGCAGGAAAGCAACGCATAAAGGTTGTTGCTCGTTATCAACAATATCGTGCAGTTAATAAGATTATTCAACGAATTAGAACTGGCGAGACAAGTGATGAGCGCTCTGGTGTCGTTTGGCATACACAAGGTAGCGGCAAGTCTTTAACAATGGTCTTTTTAGTACGCAAAATGCGAAGTACCGAAGACTTGAAAGATCACAAAGTATTGATGGTCAATGACCGTAAAGACCTAGACAAACAGCTTGGTGAAACGGCTGATTTAACAGGCGAAAAGGTTTATCGCATTTCTAGCAGTGATGAAGTTAAAACAGAGCTGTGTGATGATCGCTCAACTCTGAATATGGTGATGGTGCATAAATTTAGAGAAGCAGATAACAGCAATACGCCAGACTATTTAAATGAAGCTTTGGGTAAATCTGTTGCAGAACCTTCTTCTGAGTATTCTTCTGAAGCTGACAAAGACAATGTTGTGAAGCTATTTGAAAGCTTTGGTGAGGTTAATTCATCAGAGAAAGTGCTTATCATGATTGATGAAGCACACCGAACACAGAAAACAGGGCAAGATAAAGCTAGTTTGTCGGACAATATGTTCGATGCATTCCCTAATGCAACACGCTTGGCTTTTACTGGTACTCCTTTAATTGCCGACCATCATAACGATCCAACTTGGAAGCGCTTTGGCAATAACCCTGATGAACCATATATTGATGAATACAAGCTTCAAGATGCTGTAGATGATGGTGCTACTCTGCAAATATTGTATGAGGGTAAAACAGCAGATTCAGCTATTAATGATAAACATGGTTTTGATACAAAGTTTGAAAACTTGTTTAAAGACAGAACCGAAGAAGAAATAGCTGCAATACGCAAAAAGTATGGTGCAACTGGCGATATATTAGAAGCAAAAGATCGTATTGAAGAAATATCTAACGACCTTGTTAAGCACTATATACAAAAAGTATTGCCTAGTGGCTATAAAGCTCAGGTTGTTTGTTCTTCAAAGCAAGCGGCATTGCATTACCAAACGTTTATCAGAAAAGCGCTTAATGAATGGGCCGAAGAGGAAAAGCAAAAGCCTACAGAAGAACAGGATATAGAGCTGCTCAAACAGGTCGAGTTTTTAGATGCTATGGTTGTGATTTCTTCTGACGGCACGAATGAGAAGGCTTCATTCGTGGCTGCTAGAAACGAGTCTCGTAAACGTAATGCGGTGGAAAACTTTAAGAAGAAATTTGATTATGACAAGCCAGATACAGGTATTGGTTTCTTAATAGTTTGTGACATGCTTCTTACTGGTTTTGATGCGCCTATTGAACAGGTTATGTACATTGATAAAAAGTTAAAAGAACATAATTTACTGCAAACAATTGCCCGTGTTAACAGAACATATCCCGGCAAAACAGTTGGGTATGTTGTCGATTACATTGGTTTGACGGAAAACCTAAAAGAAGCCCTATCGCTGTATTCAGGCAAAGATCAACAAGACATATTAGATACGTTTAAATCGGTCGAGTCTGAAATGCCTGTACTTCAAAGCCGTTATAGGCAGTTGATTCAACTATTTGAAGATAAAGATATCTCACAAATAGAAAGTCTCGTTCAGCAAAAGTTATCTTCAGATATTGAAAGATACAAAGTTACTGAGTCAGTCATTCAAGTATTAGAGGATGTTAAAACTCGCGATAGCTTTAATGTCTACCTTAAGAAATTCATGCAAAGCATGGATATTATTTTGCCAAACAAACTGGCATATCCATACAAAATACCTATGTACCAATTTAGTCATCTACAGGCTAAAGCGAGGGAGCGGTATAAAGATGACTCTATCAATATTGCTGGTGCTGGTGAAAAAGTTCGCAAGCTAGTTAGTGAACACCTAATTAGCCTAGGTATTAACCCTAAAGTGCCACCTGTAGAGTTATTCTCAGATAAATTCATTACCACCTTAAAAGAGCATAAGGATGATCGTGCTGCGGCTAGTGAAATGGAACATGCTATTCGTAAGCATTGTAAAGTGAATGAAGCTGATGACCCTGTAATGTACAAACGCTTCAGTGAAAAGCTTGATGATATTCTTAAGAAGTACAATGAACAGTGGGATCAGATGCTGCTTCACTTGGAAACATTAAGAGAAGAAATTGATGAAGGTAGAGGTGATGATACATCTGCTGGAGATCCTTTTACTGATCTAATCATTGAATTGGCATTTGATGGTTCTTGCCAGTCAAATGAGGTGGAAGCCGTTAAGGGGATTGTTGAGCAAATACTAGAAATAATGGCTGAGAAAATTGAAGGTTTAAACTTCTGGGATCGCCCTAATATGGTTGATGAACTTGAAGGTAAAATTCAAGAAGTATTTATTTTAAGTGACATTCCAGCACTAGAAGAATCATTTGAGCTAGTAACAACAGAGTTATTGAATCTAGCTAAAAGAAGAGAGCTAGATATTTTGTCTAACAGAAAACAACAGGATGGTAATTAGTGGCAGATACTTTAAATGTCAGCACATATAAGGATATCAGCTACCAACTCAAGAAGAGTGATAGGAAGACAACAAGTATTTATATTGAACGTGATGGTACTGTTTTAGTAATAGCGCCATCACCGTTTGATGTTGAGAAAATAGAACAGATCATAGAGTCTAAAAGAAGTTGGATTTATAAGAGCCTAGCCGAGTGGGAGGACCTTAACAGAACTCGAATCCATCGAGAATATGTTAACGGTGAAAGTTTTTTATATTTTGGCAGAAATTACCGCCTGCAACTAGTGCAAGACCAATTAGAGCCTCTTATTTTCCACTATGGACAGTTTAAGTTATTAGATTCAGAAGTTGATAATGCCCCTGATCACTTTAAGAATTTTTACAAAACGAAATTGCAGCAGCGCTTAAATGAAAGGCTTAAGCTCTACCAGCCCAAAATGAAACTTAAACCTGTCAGCATTCGTGTAATGGAGTTACAAAACCGTTGGGGGTCATGTACTTTGAAAGGAGCAATAAACCTCCATTGGAAGTGCGCCATGTTGCCTTTAAGCGTATTAGATTACGTTATTGTTCATGAGCTTGCCCATCTAGAAGACAAAAACCACTCTCCTAAATTTTGGCGCACGATAGAAAAAGTGATGCCTGACTATGATGAAGCTAAGAAATGGCTGAAGTTTAATGGTGCGGGGATGAGCTTGTAGTAACTGCTGCCTAATGAAAATCAATAAAAAAGGTGAGCTATAAAAGCTCACCTTTTTTGCCCATTCGCAAACTTATTTATACGCGTTCGCAAACTTATTTATCATGAACACATTCAAAAATTAATCGCGATAAGTCTCTACCGCAGGGCATGAACATACTAAGTTACGGTCGCCGTATACGTCATCTATTCGTGTAACGGTTGGCCAGAACTTGTCTTTTGCTACTGAAGGCACTGGGAATGCAGCGTAAAAACGGTCGTACGCGCGGTCCCATTCGTTCCCTAACACGTCAGCTTGTGTATGCGGTGCAAACACAAGTGGGTTGTTTTCAATTGACCATTCGCCAGAGATTACTTTGTCGATTTCGCCTTT
>NYTP01000115.1 GCA_002683575.1 Bermanella sp. | reverse complement strand
TTATTGTTTCTAGAACATGTGGCAGCCCCTGAAGGCTCTCAGCGTCGCATGTGGCAAAATGTATTGAATGGACCATGGGGCAAATTGGCGGGCAACTGTCACTTAAATCGCGATACCGAAAAAAGCTTGCTAGATGCTGGCTTTACGCTTGAACAGATCACTCGTGAAAGCCTGCGAAAAGCCATGCCCTTAGTGCGCCCAAGTATTCGCGGTGTGGCAAAAGTCAGTCAAGCCAACTAGAAACAATCTATTCTCAGGCGTTCATCGTACAAGGACTATCTGTTTTAAAGATTAAGGTTTGAGTGTGAATAAAATAAACAGTAAAAAATTACGCAATAGTAAGTGGACGGCCCTTAAACCTACCCATAAAGAAAAGCATTTTTTGATCACTGAGGTTGAGTACGATGAAGAAGGCAATGTGATCGAGTGTATCTTAGAAGCGGTCATGACCAAGCGAGAACAAGCCATTGATTGGCGGGACTTAAGTGACGACACTATTTGGGCGCAAGGCTGGAAATATTAAACCAGTTGATACCTAGATTATCTTTTTTAGCACGAATAAAAAAACCGCTTATGCCATAAGACATAAGCGGTTTTTTTGTGGGGCTAGCAGGCTTTAAACCTGAGTTAACCAACCAAATTTATCTTCTGCGCGACCCCATTGAATATCATTCAAGGCTTGGCGCAGTTTCAATGTGGTTTCGCCCGCTTCGCCTGAACCTACGGTGATTTCTTCGCCGTCATGAATCAAGGTGCCAACCGGTGTTAATACTGCAGCGGTTCCAGAAAGAGCGGCTTCTGTGCCCGGCTTTTGCGCGCGTTCAATTAATTCATCAACACTGAAGTTGCGTTCAGTCACGGTCATGCCCATGTCGCGTGCGATGGTGAGAATGGAATCGCGGGTGATGCCGTGTAAGAACGAGGCATCCAATGCTTTGGTGATGATCTCGTTGCCGTCGATCAAAATAAAGTTAGCGGCACCGGTTTCTTGTACGTCGCCATTGGGACAGAACAGTACTTGGTCGGCGTTGTTTTCTTTACGTGCGCGGGCGATTGGGCCTAGTGCACTGGCGTAGTTGCCGCCGCTTTTAATCATGCCCATGTGAGAGGCACAGCGAGCGCCATTTTCTTCAAGCAATAAACGTAATGGTTTGACGCCGCCAGCAAAGTAATCGCCTACGGGTGATAGCAGTACGTATAAAAGTGATGTTTCAGAAGACACCGCCGCTTTGCCGATGCTTGGCTCGGTGCCAATGTGCGTTGGGCGAATGTACATGGAGCCCGGTGCGCTCGGTACGTCGTTGGCATAAAGGGCAACCACGTCCTTGATCATCTGGCTTAGCTGATCTTTATCGATGTCTGGCAAGAATAGTAATTCAGTGCTTTGCGCCATACGCTGGATGTTGGCATCCATGCGGAAAATTTTCACGCTGCCGTCTTCGTGTTTGAACGCTTTTAAACCTTCAAAACAGGTGCTTGAGTAATGTAAGACATGGGCGCCTGGGTGCAGTGTTAGGGCGTCTGAGGCGACCATGCTGGATGGCGTCCAAGCATGGTTTTCGTATGTTGCTAATGCCATTTTCGGCATGAAAACTGTTCCAAATGCGGCCATTACCTATTCCTAATCGTATCTATGGGTCGCCAGTGAAGGCGCCCTCAAGCTATTTTGTTTAAGGCAGGCGGACGAGATTCAATCCGCTTGCTCAGTGCCGTTGGGCACAGTATTCATGATCTCTTGCCAAAGTGTTTTAACCGTGTCGATGTGGGTGCTTAACCCAGCTTGGTCGAGCTCATTGGGGTCTAACAGTAACTTTTGGTTCTGTAAGGCCCGACGGTGTGCCAATGAGCGGTAGGCGATGTAAGCCTGAATGAGAGCATTACTTTGCTTAGGCTCGATGATGTTATGAGACGCTAAGGTTTCCAGCAGACGGATGTTATCTGTCCAAGACAGAAGAGGCGGATGCTGCTCGCAATGGGCCAGTACCAGGTACTGCACCATGAATTCAATATCCACTATACCGCCAGCATCTTGCTTAAGCTGAAACTGGGTTTTGCCCACACTTTGGGAGCCAAGATTATCGCGCATTTTATCGCGCATTTCTCGTACTTCTTGCTGTAGTTGCGTGGGATTTCTGTGTTTCGTGAGAATTTGCTGACGGATTTGCTGATATTTGTCGGCAAGGGCCTGTTCGCCTGTGATGACGCGGGCACGAATAAGTGCTTGATGCTCCCATGTCCACGCTTCTTGCTGTTGGTATTTTTCGAAGGCATTGACCGACGCCACGATCATACCGCTGGCCCCACTTGGGCGCAGGCGCATATCCGCTTCATAAAGTTGCCCAGCACGGGTGGTGGTATTAAGAATGTGAATAAGTCGCTGACCCATGCGGGTGTAAAAGACGCCGTTTTCTAATTGCCGCTCGCCTTGGGTGTATTTGTTTGCCGTGGCGTGATGCAAAAACACCATGTCTAAGTCAGAGCCATAGCTGAGCTCAATGCCGCCGAGCTTGCCATACCCAAGAATCAAAAACTCAGGTTCGGTGACGGCTTCCCCTTGGGCATTACTTGGGTAGCCGTATTTGTCGACCATTTGTTCCCACGACATCCATAGTGCGCGCTCTAAAATGGTTTCAGCTAACCAGGTTAAGTGATCACTGACTTTCATTAACGGCAGTGCGCCGGTGATGTCGCTGGCGGCGATTTGTAATTTATGGGCGCTGGCATAATGACGCAGGGCATCCATTTGCTCTTCTAAGTCTAATGGGTCAATTCGCAGCAGGCGTTGATTAAGATCCGCCACCATGCCTTGTTTGTCATTGGGGTTATACAGATGAGCCGGATGCAGAAGCTCGTCCAATAAAATAGGAGCATGGGCGATACTGGAGGCGATCCATGGGCTGGCGCCACATAAGCGCACCAACTGTTGCAGTGCAGATGGGTTTTCACTTAGCAATACAAGGTAGGCCGTACGGCGAAGTATGGCTTCCAGTAGGGGGACTAAACGCTCAAGTGTGGATTGTGGTTGCTCACATTGCCATAACGCCTTGAGCAACAAAGGCATGGCTTTATCTAGGCGCTGTTTACCAATGGCCTGCATTTTGTTGTCTGCCAGGTCGCGTAACTTTTGCAGTGTGGCTTGCAGCTCGGGAGTGTTGATTGGATCGTTGGACTGCTCATCATCGTGTTGCTGAAACCAGATGTCTTGCCAAGCTTGGGTGTCGGTTGCTTCGTCTTGTTCGTCTTCATCGGCCACAATGTTTTTAAAATGCAGGCTGACTTTTTCACGGTGAATATCCAGTTGCTGGATGAAGGTTTGCCAGCTTTCGCATGCCATGTAACTGGCTATACGTGCTTGATTTAATTCATCACTGGGCAGGGTTTGACTTTGCTCATCGTTCAATCCCTGTATGGCGTGTTCGGTATCGCGTAAAAAATGATAGGCGGCCAATAAATCATTGACCGCTTCGACGGGCAGGTATTCATTTTCTTTGAGGTATTTAAATACTTTAAAAATGTTTGGTTGTTGCAGTTCAACTTCTTGCCCACCACGAATCAGTTGAAAAGCTTGAGCAATAAATTCGATTTCACGAATGCCACCGCTGCCCAGTTTGACATTGTTGCCTAAATTACGGCGCACGGTTTCTTGGCGAATGCGCGCTTTCATTTCACGCAGGGATTCAAACGCACTGAAGTCTACATATTTACGATAACTAAACGGGCGCAGAATGGTCATTAATTCTTGCACCTGTTTGGCATCACCAGTAACGGCACGCGCTTTGATCATGGCGTAGCGTTCCCAGTCACGGCCTTGGTCATGGTAGTAGTTTTCAAGGGCATGAAAGTTCATGGCCAACGGCCCTGATTGCCCGTATGGGCGCAAGCGCATATCCACACGGTAAACAAAACCATCTTGGGTGACCTTGTCTAAACTTTGAATAAGCGCTTGGCCAAGCTTGGTAAAATACTCTTGGTTAGAGATACTTTTTTGGCCATCTGCCGCTTGCGTATCGCCGTTTTCATTGAAGGCAAAAATTAAATCTATGTCGCTTGAAAGGTTAAGCTCGCCTGCCCCTTGTTTGCCCATGGCAATAACAATGAGGGATTGTTTTTCGCCAGTCTTTTTTGCAACGGGCTGGCCGTAACGTAATTGCAGGGCGCGGTCTAACCAGTTTAAGGCATGGCGAATACAGGCGTCGGCCAGCAAGGTCAGCTCGGTTAAGGTATCTGGCAAACTTGATAAGCGGTTAACATCACGATGAATAATACGCATTTGGTGAAAGCGGCGAAACGATCGTAGCGCGCTGTATAAACTGGCTTCGTCTTCACAGGTGGACAATGCATCTGCTAGTTGTTGATCAATGGCTGATTGCTCAATGGGTTGTGTAAGCAGACCGCTTTCAAGGAGTTGTTGGGTGATCTGGGTGCAAGATTGCACACTGTTAAAGACGTAATCGCTCAGGGTAAGGGTTTTAAGCAGTGCCTCGTCTTGGCTCAGGCGTGCAAAGAATGGGTGTTCGCTCACCAAGCTGTTGAGCAAACTATGACGCTTTTCACTGAAGGCTTGTAGATTGGCAGGCACCTGAGACCACATGTTGTATTCCTTATAGGGTTGCGTGCTGTAACTCAATGAATTGTAGCGCTATTTAAGCGTATCGTCTTGAGCTTTCTAGTGGGCAGTGGCTCGCTTGACAGGGATAAAACATCCGTTAATCACTTGAGGCAAATAGGGGCTTTATGCCATAGTGCTAGCTCATTTTCGTTTTGACATCTTATGAAAATTTTACCGTTTAAGAATACCAATGAGCCGCAAGTCAATCATGCACTGGTGGGTTCGGATGCGCGTATCTTAAAAAAGATTAAACGCACCATACTGACGGTGTTAAGTTTAATGGTATTGCATGTGCTGGCCATGATGGGGTTTGAATCTCTGTCGTTGTGGCAGTCGGTTTGGTTAACCCTGACCACCATCACAACCGTAGGCTATGGTGACTTAAGTGCCAAGACCATGGCAGGCCAAGCATCCACCATTATTTTGATTTTTATGGCGGCTATTACGCTGGTCACTTTTTTAGTGCGCGACTATGTGGATTACCGCATCGCTCGCAACGAACGAATTCGCTCAGGTTTATGGGATTGGAACATGGATAACCACATACTGATAATTAACGCCCCTAAGTACAATGCCGATCAATTTTTTCAACGTTTAGTCACGCAAATCCGTGAGGATGATGATTATCAACATGTTGATATTTTATTACTCAATACCGAATTTAGTGGCGGCCTATCGGCACAACTAAAAGACCTTGGGGTGCGCCATGTTTTAGGTAACGGCAATAACAATGAAGACCTTGCCCGCGCCGAAGCCACGCGCGCCAAACATATTTTTGTACTGGCCCGCGATGAATATCATGCCGACAGCGACAGCATTAGTTTTGATATTGTGCATCGCTTAAGCGAGCTAGGGCTTGCCCATATTACCTTGGTGGAATGTGTGGTGGATGCTAATCGTAAGCGCATGTTTGAGCTGGATATTAAATCCATATTACGCCCCATTCGCTCTTACCCTGAAATTTTAGTGCGCGCCATGGACGCCCCAGGTAGCGAGGTGGTCATAGAAGATATGTTTACTCGCAAAGATGATCACCCAGAGCGTTACAGTATTTGGTTAGAAGGTGAAAGCTGGGCTGATGTAGTGGCCGCCATGTTAAGAGCGGGCGTGGGTACACCCATGGCGTTTATTAATAAAGATGGCGACATTACCGTACACCCAAGAGGGGATGTACGCGTGTATGCACAAAGCCTGATTATCTTGGTGAAAAGTGATCAGGTGCCCACTCAAGAAGATGTGACCAATGCGTTTCAAAAAGAGTTTCAAAAATTCGCAGTGGAGCCGGACCCACGTTTAAGCAGCGTACAGTCTCCACCTGCTAGCGATCAATAAATAAACGCTGTTTATTAAATGCTTTAAATAAAAAAGCCGATCCATGATCGGCTTTTTTTGTGGGTTAAGTTATGCGTCCGAGGCTTCTTGTTCGGTTTTATAATGCACAAATCCCCGTGCTTCATAGTTGGCTTTGGCGCTGGGGTGATCCAGTGTACAGGTATGCAGCCAAACGCGTTTTGTATCGGGTAATGCCCAAGCTTGTTCCAGAGCAAAGCTGAGCATGTAGCCGCCCATGCCTTTACCAACAAACTCAGGGGTTAAACCAAAGTAGACAAATTCAACATCGCCATTGGCTTGTTGTTGCAATTCAAAGTAACCGGCAATGGCGCCTTTATAGTAGGCGACCCAGGTGTGTAGATTAGGGTCATTGATGTAGCTTTGCCATTGGGCATCGGTTTCGCTTAATTTATCTGTCCAGGTGTAAGGCGCGCCTACGTAAGTGTATAAAAATTTATTTAGCGCCCACTGTTTAATTTCACAATACCGAATATCCAACCCCTCAACTTCTGGCTTGGGGTTAATGTGCTTGGGGTTCGTCATTTCTAAATAAAAAACATCGATATCGGACATGCATCGCTCTTATTCTAAAGGGGTAAAAACTAGCTATGATAATGTAAACCCTGGCTGTGTAAATACAGCCATTGGGTTATTGCGAATAGGCCGGTTTTAAATAGCGGTAAGACGAGAGGACACCCTTAGGCGTAACCAAACTACCAAGCTCAGCGTTATCCCACTGCAAATTGTGAAGCCTAAGATCAGCGGAATAATAGTGCCATCATAATGTTGGCCAATATAACTGCCCACCATGACAGAAATTAAAGTTTGTACCGTACTGATGACAGAGGTGGCCACGCCTGCAATGTGGCCAAGTGGGTGAACCGCCAAAGAATTGAAATTGCCAAATAAAATGCCAAAACAAAAAAACGTGCTGAGCATGTACAGCATAAAACTCAATAAACCGGGGTTTTCATTGACGAATTCAGCGTAGATAAAAAATACAATAGACGTGCTAAAAACAACCGATAATGCCGCAATGCATAACGTTTGCATGGACATTTTCATGACCAGTTTTGAATTGGCAAATGAAGAAAAACCAATGGCCAGAGCCAGCGCACCAAAATACAAAGAGAACAATTCCCCTGTGCCATACTGTACTTGAAGTATTTGTTGGGACGAACTGAGATAACCCACAAATGCACCAAACATAATGCCTGCACCTAATGTGTAGGTGCGAGACTCGGGGTGTTTAATGGTTTCGATCATGCCACGCTTGATATTGGTTAACGAAAACGGAGCGCGTTTTTCTACCGCCAGGGTTTCATCTTGGCGGGTGTGTAGCCAAATCACACTCGCCAGGGCGAGAATAAATAACACAACAAAAATCCCATGCCAGTCAGCAACGAACAAAATAAGTTGTCCAACTGACGGCGCTAATGCCGGAACCATGATGAACACCATCATAATTAGCGACATGATTTTAGCCATTTCTTTACCGTCATATTTATCACGCATCATGGCGATGGTGACCACGCGACACGCCGCTGCGCCAAACCCTTGAAGCACCCGGCCGATGAGCATGTGCTCAAAGTCTTGTGCGAAAATAGAAATTAAGCAGCCAATTAAAAAGATGCCCACGCCTAAATAGATGGCCTTCTTACGGCCAAATGAATCTGAGATGGGGCCGTAAATAATTAACCCAAAAGCCATTCCCAAAAAGACACTGGAGATAATCAGCTGGCTATCGTTTGCATTGGCCACATTTAAATCTTGGCCAATAATGCCAAGGGCAGGCAGCATGGCATCAATGGACAATGCCACCATAGACATAAGGGCCGCCATCAAGACGATGAATTCAAACCGCCCCATGGGTTTCGTAACGTTAGGCATAAAAAACTCGAAGGTGTTAAACAAGCGTAGATGATAATCAGGGCGGGGAGTAAAACACATTTACCGGCGTATGGTCAGCGCAAAGTCTAGGACAGACTATTGCAGGTTTTGGCGGTTATGCGTTTTTCGAAGGTTAGATTTAATTTATATAAATACCACTTTGATTGGATTTGCCATGTGCGCCAATACGCCTTGTATACAAGGGTTTACACCCGCTTGGGTGCCTACAAATGTTTACATTTAAGCTCTAATTTACGTTGAAGCGGCGGGTGACAAATCGTATGATAGCCGCATGAAATCTTTCTTGCATCAGCGCTTGCGCAAACATAACGGCTTAATGGCCTCTATGTTGGCATTGGTCATCTTGATCAGTGGCAGCTTGCAGTTGGTGCACGATCAATTAGTTGATCATCACCATACCGTTGACTGTCCCATGTTTGTCTTGGACGGCAGTGCAGCGGTGCCAGAAGCGACCAGCCAATGCATCAGTGCCAAACAGGCACTTGAAGAGCAAGCTTATCATCCGGTTGCTTTGGTTCTTTCCCAGCTTGAAAAACAACAAGCGCGCGCCCCACCTGCTTCATTTTAATTCTGTACGTTAAAGATTGAAATATGACTTGCAGCCTCCGGCTGTGAGTTGCTTTGTGTATTTGAAAATTAAGTGAATCAATATGTACCAGCGATTTTTTACCTTGGCCGCGGGCCTTGTTGTATTGCCATTTGCTATGGCTGAAGAAACCGAATTAGACGCCGTTAAAGTTCACGGTGACCCGCTAAGCCGTAATCAAAGCGAGTTGACTCAACCTGTTCATGTGATTACAGGTGATGAGTTAGATAAGCGTCAAAGTGCCTCCATTGGCGAGCTGCTGTCACAAAGCGCCGGCATTCATAACAACAGTTATGGCAGTGCTGTGGGTCGTCCAGTTATTCGTGGTCTAGGAGGGGGCCGAGTGAAAGTGATGCAAAATGGCATCGACTCGTTAGATGTGGGCACCATTAGTCCAGACCATGCAGTGGCGGTGGACACGCAACACGCCACTCAAGTAGAAGTGGTACGAGGCCCTGCGGCCTTGATCTTCGGCAATGGTGCTGTAGGTGGTGCAGTTAACGTGGTGGATGAGCGAATCCCTGTGTTGGGTAAGAACAGCGTCACCTTAGGTAGTGAACTTAGTTCGGTGGATGACGGTAAGGTTTTGTCTTTGCATGCTCAGAGAACTATTAAGAATGTGGCGCTACAATTAAGTGCGAGCCAGCGAGATACTGAAGCCTACGAAGTTCCCCATGATGACCACCCGTTAGAAAACAGTGATGTGTTACAGCAAAATTTCAACCTAGGTGTCTCCATACAAGTGACCAATGGCACATTGGGTTTTGCCATTAGCCGAATGGAAAATGAGTTTGGTCTACCTGGTCATGACCACCATGAAGAAGACCATGATCCATTAGCGCTTGAAGAAGAGGAAGAGTTAGCGCGAGTGAAGTTAGAGCAAACTCGCTTCGATATGCAGTTCACGCAAGACTTAAATCTAGGTGTGTTTACCGGTCTTGATTGGAAGCTGGGCTGGGTAGATTATCAACACGAAGAAGGTCACGGTGATGAAGAGCATGAGGCTGCTTTAATCCCTGCTGTTGATGAGCACGACCATGGCGGTATGACGCAGTTTAAACGTAAAGGGTACGAAAGCCGTTTAGGATTAAACTATCAGTTTACGGATCAATCAAAAGGCGTTGTCGGTGTTCAGTTATCGGATACCGACTTCTCAGCTGAAGGTGGTGAAGCCATTGTGCCAGATACGCAATCACAACAAGTGGGTGTGTTTGCCTTGCACAGTGTGCAGTGGACATCGTTCATCAGCACCGATTTGGCAGCACGTTTTGAACGTAACGCCCATGATACGAATCAAGGCCAATTGGACGCTGACCATTTGTCGGAGTGTGGCTTAACACCTGCCGACATTAAAGACCGTACGTTTGAAAACGGCTCAGTGTCTGCGGGTATTAATTGGCAAGTTAACTCGATAATGAGTGTGCGTTCTAATGTGTCGCAAGTGAGTCGAAGCGCCGGGGCACAAGAGCTTTACAGTTGCGGTCCCCATGAAGCGACACAAACCTTTGAAATTGGTAACAGCCAGTTAGACAATGAAATCTCGCAAGTGGTTGACCTTGGCATCTTATTGCAACACGCGTTTAGTGATTCATTGCAAGTGGCCAGTGAAGCCAATGTTTATCGCACGAATATGCAGGACTTCATTTACTCGCAAAATTTAGGTGTGCAAACAGATGGCTTTGATACCTATCAATACCAACAGCAGGATGCATTCTTACAAGGTTATGAAGTACAAGTGACCACCATTGTTAATGATGCTTGGCAATTACAAGTATTTGCCGATGGTGTGCGCGCCAAGTTTGAGGGTGGCAGCAATGATGGTGACTATGTGCCACGTATGCCTGCTGATCGTGTTGGTTTTGAAGTGGCCTTTCAAACGTATCTTTGGCAAGTGTTTGCGCGTCAAACCCATTATCAAGATCAAACACGATTGTCTGAAGGTGAAACCGCTACAAAAGGGTTTGACATAGTGTCTCTTGGCGCGAGTGTATTTGTACCCTTTGCCGATAGTGAGCTGAAACTTTATGGTCAGGTACAAAATTTATTGGATGAAGAAGTTCGCTATCACACCTCTTTTGTAAAAGATGACGTACTACAACCAGGGCGTAACCTGAAGTTAGGCGTGCAGTATCGTTTTTAAGTAATGGGGTTTATTTTGCTAGTGAGCGCTTCCTTGATACATATCAAGGGAGCGTTTTCCATGGGTCTTAGAATAAAGAAAAAACACTAAGATACTAAGGAAGCAACCATGCAAATTGAAAACCACAGCCTTGCCAATGAATTTCCTGAGCATAAAGAACGCATTCATGATTTAAAAATGAGTGATATGCATTTTTTACGTTTGTTCAACGAATATCATGATGTGGATAAAGAAGTACACCATTTTGAAAGTGGCGCTGAGGCGACATCGGATGAGCACTTGGAAGCATTAAAAGTAAAACGCCTGCACTTAAAAGATCAATTGTTTGTGATCCTAAACGCGCAACCGGCTTAATTATTTTAGCGTGAGCGCTTCGTGAACATATTGCACATGAATATGTTCATGGGGTGTTAATGCATATTGGGTTTCCACCCACAAAGCAAAGTCATCAAACTGAATATGATTTCGGTAACGGTGGCCTATGTATAAACTGTCCACAACCCAGCCACTTAAACCCACCCCATTACTGATGGAAAACCCATTTTCTCTTAGTAATAACCAGTCTGATTCAGCGGCCACATTCAGTGGATTAAAAAATAAGGCACTGGGTGCTTTGTTAGCGGGAATCAAGTTTCCTGACTCCATAAACTGCGCCACAAACGGATTAATGGGTTGCTCAAAAATGACTTGAGTAATATCCACTTGCTCAATTTTGCCATTATTAAGAACCGCGGTTTTATCAGCGAAGCTAAATGCTTCTTGCTTGCTATGGGTCACAAAGATGCCGGTGATGTTGTGCTGCTTTAATAAACCACGCAGTTCCGCCATGAGTTTATATTTCACCTGGCTATCAATGTTTGAGAAGGGTTCATCCATGAGTAATAACTTAGGGCGATGGGCCAGCGCACG